>NZ_CAWUDP010000017.1:0-128704 GCF_963920835.1 Scytonema sp. PCC 10023 | reverse complement strand
ACTTGTCGCAAGCAAGCAGGCGAGGAAATGTTTCTGACTTGTCGCAAGCAAGCAGGCGAGGAAATGTTTCTGACTTGTCGCAAGCAAGCAGGCGAGGAAATGCTTCTAACTTGTCGCAAGCAAGCAGGGGAGGAAATGTTTCTGACTTGTCGCAAGCAAGCAGGCGAGGAAATGTCCCCCTCTCTGCTGGCGGAGAGGGGGGTTGGGGGGTGAGGTTCTGTACCGTCATAGAAGAGGAAACAAAATGACAAGTTACACCCTTGAAGCGAGTCGAGAATGGTGGTCACAACGGTGGCTTGATTTGTTAGATTCGTATCGTTTTAAAAAACGTCTGGAACGTGGGCGAAACTATTCACGTCAGGGAAATGTCCTCAGCATCGAGTTTAAAGGGGCAAAAGTCTTGGCTAGGGTACAAGGTTCGGACCCAGAACCATACAAAGTTTCCCTGTCCCTTGACCCCTTCAGTGAGGAACAGTGGGGTTATGTGATTGAAACTATGTCGCAAAAGTCAATTTTTGCTGCAAAGTTATTGGCAGGGGAAATGCCGCAAAATATGGAAGACGTTTTCACTAGCAATGGTCTTTCCCTATTTCCTTTTACCTTGTCTGATGTTCACAGTAAATGTTCTTGTCCTGATAAGGCTAATCCCTGCAAACATGTTGCTGCAATTTACTATCAGTTAGGCGATCGCTTTAGTGAAGACCCATTTGTTTTATTTCAATTACGGGGACGCACAAAAGAGCAAATTATCAGTGATTTACGTCAGTTACGCAGCAATGTAAAGACGTTGCATACAACGTCTCTAGATGAACCATCTCAGGTACAAAAGTCCACACCAGAGAAACAATTCTCTGTAACAATGAACTCTTTTTGGCAATATAATGAGCCATTGGAGTCTTCTTTGGTAGTCATTGTACCATCAACAAACGAAACAGTTTTAGATGTGTTGGGGTCAATTCCCTTAGCAAAAGAAGAGGAAAATTTAACTTCTTTAACTGCTGCTGATATGGTGATGAAGTATTTAGAGACAGTGTACAAAGATGTTAGCCAAAAAGCTGTTTTAGCAGCAATGAATGTCGGAGGTGGTTAAGAGAAGGAGGGTGAGAGAAATTGAAGAATAAGAGTTATTTACTTTCTTCTCTCTTTCACCTTCGCTATCTCCTAGGTTCGCGTTTGCGTAACAAAGTGGAACTTCGGCTTGTATGTTTTTTGTATTCTTGATGATTTTTATGACTAAGGATGGAATGCTATAAAAGCACAGTAATCGAGTCAAACACACATGGAACTCCAAACCAAAATTATTGCAGTAGAACTTGCTGATGGTACAAGTGTCAGAGTTGAAGCTACACAGATAGGCGATCGCAAAATCAATTTTCAAACGCGACCTTTTGAGGAAGTCACCACCGCGATTGAATCGCTGACTAAAGAAATTGCGGAAGCATTACACAAAGTTAAGCCAGATAGAGCCAGAGTAAAGTTTGGTGTAGATATTGGCATTGAATCTGGTAAACTTACAGCTTTACTGGTAAAGGGTTCTAATACGGCAAATATAGAGATTACTTTAGAATGGGGTGAGTGATCGGATTTGGTATCGCTACATCTATAGCAATCCTAAATCATTCGTGAAAATGAATCGTACATAAACATTTTGGGGAAATCGAAGATTTGATGGTGAGTTATGAGTTCAAATAATCTCTTAACCGCAGCGAACGATTTACACAGATGATAGAACTCTCTAACAAACTTTTTGGCGTACAACCAAATATCTTCTACCGGGTTTTGTTCTGGGTCATTTGCGGCAAAGCGAATACAAGTAATTTTCCACTCCTGAACATCCAAACCCTGATTTACGGAATTTTGGTATGCTCGAAATTTAACCGAACGATGATAGCTGGCTCCATCCCAAATCAAGGCAATACGGCTTTTGGGAAACTGGGAGAGTAAGTATTCAACAAATGTGAGCGCGTTGCTAGCTCAAGGCTCTAATCCTTTAGGCGGCGAGGTGCAAGATATGGTTTAACTAAATATTCTGCAATCTTCTAATTCTTCTCGCAAAGATAGAGGTTGATAACCTAAAGAAAAAGCTTTGGAACTATCTAAAGAAACATCAGATGGTCTAGGTGCTGCCATTTTTACATCTTTTTGTCGGCAGGCTTTTAATCCGTCGGAGGGAAGTTGAAAAACCTCAACTAATAAACGACCAAAATCATAGCGCGAGATTCTCTCTTTTCCTCCTAAGTGAATGAGTCCGTTCACTTTTTCCAATGCTAATAACAATCCTTTGGCTGCAGTTATTCCACTGACAGGTGTCCGGAATTCATCTATAAATAAATTTAACTCTTTTCGGTGTTTAAGAGTTTGAATAAATGGTTGTATAAAGCTTGTTGCTGTGGGTGTTTCATTACCAAACATTAAGGGCATACGGCAGACAGCAGTCATGGGATTACGCTTTAGCATTCCTTCCTCAGCCATGACTTTTTGCTCACCATAAATATTAACAGGACATACAGGATCTGTTTCTTGGTAGGGAGCATTTAAGCCATCAAAAACCAAGTCGGTTGACGTCAAAGCGCAGGAAATAGAAGAATCCGCACAAAGCCCGGCGATATTACAGGATGCTTTCACATTGATTGCGTGTGATTCATCCGGATGAGTTTGACAAAAATTTGGTTGGGATATTGCGGCGGTATGAATCACCGCTGCTGGTTGAACAGCATCAAATATTTGTTTCAGTTCTGAGAAATCTGTCAAATCAACTTTCAGCATTTTTATGCCTGGAATTTCTAAAGAATGGGAAAAGTAGGTTCCATAAACTTCCCATTCTTGTTTTGCTATCTGGCAAAGGTGCCATCCTAAAAAACCACTTGCGCCAGTAATTAACACTTTTTTCATATTTAAAATCTATATTTTTACTAAGGGTAACACTAACACTTGTAAAAAGTAAATTTTAAATAATTAGGGCGCGTTAGCTTTGCCATAACGCACCCTAGTGTAGTTTAAAAGCTTAGAAACTATTGTATCAATTCCTGAAATTTCTTATAACTACGAATTTTGGCAAAATCTGAGTCTGTTTTTGCTAACTTGTCGTACTTACCAGGGAAAAGCTGAATCGCCTTTTGTAGGTTCTCAACTGCTAATTTTGTATTACTCTGTAATGCATAGGTACAAGCTTTGTTGTAGTAAGCTTCATGCTTGTTTGGTTGAATGGCGATCGCCTCATTGTACGATGCTAAAGCTTCCTGATAGCGTTGCAACTTTGTCAAGGCTATGCCTTTGTTTATCCAAGCTTCAAGCTTGTCTGGTTTAATGGCAATTGCTTTGTCGTAAGATACTATCGCTTCTTGGTAGCGTTGCAATTTTGTTAGGACATTACCTTTGTTAAACCAGGCTTCATGTTTGTCTGTTTTGATAGCAATTGCTTCGTCGTACGATTCTAAAGCCTCCTGATACCGTTGCAAAGCGGTTAATGCATTACCTCTGTTAATCCATGCTTCAGCACTCTCAGATTTAACCGATATCGCTTTGTCGTATGCTGCTATTGCTTCCTCGTAGCGATGCAAGTTGAACAAACTATTCCCTTTAGTGAAATAGTTTTCTGCCTTTTGAGCATCGTTTGCTTCTGTAATCAACTGGGCAACATTAGTTTCCTTGATCACTTGCCTACTATTTTGTCCAGCTGATTTTGCCCACTCACCACAGCCAGATAGAAATACAGTCGTTAAAAAGCTATAAGGAACAAAGCAACGCCAACTGACCATGCTTGACTATAGAACTCTTAATATCATCCTAATCTTTTTCTTCTTAAAAAGAAGTATAAAGACATACTGACATTTTAGCAAAAATATGGCTCAAAAGATGTGTGAAAACCTTTACTGGAGAGCAGATAATTGATAAAGTCTGTCTTAATGATTATACCACATTATACTTAGATAACAAGGTTAATCTTGGTATTTTCCTTATCTTGAGAATCTTGTACCTAAAATAAAAATATTAAATTATCTCCTAAGATGGATGCAATTGCTTTGTTTATAGCAGTTAAAAAATTGTTTTTGCAGACAGTCCAGAGTTACTCTTGACTTTTGAACGGCAAAGACGCAAAGGAGGCTCGCCCGACTCGATTTGAACCAAAAAGCCGCAGCGCGTTTAGTAGGAGTTCTTAATCGACGGGATCAATTTCATAGCCGGGTAACAGCGCAGTGGTCTACGATTGAACCGCTTTGTTTTGCTACCTGCGGCTGTTGCCTAACCCCACCTTCTAGCAGATACCATGAGACAGCTGTTGAACTGAAGCGTGCTGGTGGCAAAATATAATCATGCCGATTGAATCCAACTCCAACTCATCCCTGTCTCATAAACAAGAACCTGTTCTCGAAGACGACTTACAACCAGATGACTTTGAGGACGTAGGTGAAAATTGCTTCATACCAGATGGGCTTGCCACTCAACAAGCCCTTTCGGCAATTTCATCGCTGCAATCTCCGCGCAACACAACTGCCCTGCAACAAGCACGTTCCACGTTCCAAGGGTTCACTAGACCTGTAACAGTCAAACCCAGAGCATTGTTGCTGATCTTAGTCGCGATCGCCATCACTTTCATAGGAATAGCCATCAATAACTGGATCATTGGTATCTTCGGAACGCTGGGAACTTTGGTCTTGTCACTAGCAGTGCTGTTACCAACTATAGTCACTGTGGTACAAGAGTGGTTTTCAGCTCAAGAACGAGCGCTGTTTGTTGCGTTTTTAGGAGTCGTCGCAGGTGTCATTGGTGGAATTAAGTTCAGCGGTTTAGGCGATCGCATCCTAGCTTGGGGACGCCGAGTTAACTGGGACGCTGCTGGGACACTAGCGGAATGGTTCGGCGCTTTAGGGCAAATTCTCATTGCCATTATTGCCGTTTATGTTGCTTGGCGACAGTACGTCATTTCTAAAGACTTGACCATTCAGCAAAACCTCCTCACGGTTCAGCAAAATATTATTACCCAACAGCAGACGATAGATTCCTATTTCCAAGGTATCTCTGACTTAGTATTAGATGAACAAGGATTGTTAGAGGATTGGCCACAAGAACGGATGATTGCGGAAGGACGCACAGCAGCAATTCTCAGTAGTATAGATGGTAGTGGGAAAGCGAAAGTTCTCCGCTTTCTCTCGCGTTCCAAATTGCTGACACCCCTGAAGCGCGATCGCCACCTTGGGCGTGCCATTCTTGATGGTAATGGCGGTTATGCAGAAGATCGAGAGACTGGTTTGCGTGTGGTCGATTTAGGAGTGATGCTTGCGGGAGCTGATCTTGCTAGTACTGATTTGCGTTGGACTGATCTATCGGAAGCAAATCTTGTCCGCGCTAACCTTACTGGCTGTGACTTGGTAAAAGCCAATCTCTCCCGGGCTATTTTATATGAAGCAAAACTCAACGGTGCTGATTTAAACGGAATTCGCGTGTTCTATGGTTCCGCTGAAACCGCCTCGCCCCGCAGCCGTACTGCACCGCCAGACTACGAGACTGGCGAACACACAGGGGCTGTTGTTGAAGACGCTGATTTCACCAATGCCCAGCGAATGTCTGAATCTGCGCGATACTATTGCTGTGCTTGGGGAGGCGAAAAAACCAGAGGTACTATTCCCGGTGGTTGCGAAGGTATTCCTAATAAATTGGGCAGGTAGTCAGCCCCTTTGGGGAAGTCAAAAGTCAAAAGTCAAAAGTGAGCCAGCGCTGCAGGAGGGTTTCCCTCCGCAGGCGACTGGCGAACCCCGAAGGGGTCAAAAGTCATTAAAGAAATCATTCGTGAAAAACTAGATCCCCGACTTCTTTGAGAAGTCGGGGATCTGTGGCTTTCAATTCTCACAAAGAAAGCGGAGGATTACTATATGACTTTTGCAAGAAGTCTATTTGTTAGTGGTTTGTTGTGTTGGTTTTTCTCGTAACCACTAACTACTTGCTTTTGACGTTGGAGGCATGACAACTTTCTTAGCTAAGCCCAGAGTCTGCAATGTTTTAATTGCCCACCAAGTCATATCCACTTCCCACCAAGTATACCCGGCTTTTGCGACATTTGGATGAGCATGGTGATTGTTATGCCAACCTTCACCATAAGTGAGAATGGCTGCCCACCAAAGATTACGAGAGTTATCCTTCAACTGGAAACTACGATAGCCGCGCAGGTGAGTCGCTGAGTTAATAAACCAAGTGGTATGCCACAGCACTACTGCCCGCAGAAAGACTCCGTAGATTACAAAACTCCATCCACCCAAAGCATACAATAAGACACCAACAGGAATTTGGAGCGGCAAGAAGTTGCGATTTAGCCAACGATAAAATGGGTCACGGTATAATTCCGGGGCAAATCTTTTGTAATGTTGTTCCTCAAAAAACTCTGCACGCGGGTAAAAAATCCAAAGCATATGGCTCCACCAAAAACCACGCTGGGAAGAGTAGGGGTCTTTATCTACGTCCTCTGTATGCGCATGATGTAGCCGATGTCCCGCCACCCAAAAGATTGGTCCTCCTTGCATCGCAAGCGCACCCACAATAGCGAGTCCATACTCCAACCACTTCGGCACCTGTAAACTTCGGTGAGTCAAAAGCCGATGATATCCTAAACAAATACCAATGCTGCCAAACAACCAGTGTAGGAATATCATCACTCCCAAAGCAGACCAAGAAAAACACCAGGGAGCGAGCATTGCCAAGGCATGGAATGTACCGAAAAATGCCACGTTGATCCAGCTCAGAGTAAGCGGCTGCTTACCAACAGCCGCAGCTGAGTTGATAGTCATAAATCTTTCCTTTGACGTGAATGCCGTAAATAAACTAGTGCAGAAGACTGTACTTGTTACCACATCCTCTGCGAACACAGGCGTTGACAGCTAAAGTGGGAAGAGAGGATGCAAGTGCTACTTACATCTGTTAGTCTAGCAACGATACAACTTAAATGCAAGTGCCACTTGCAGTTTTCACTTATGTCTGGAGAAATAATTTCAACGCGACAGAGACTGATTAACGCAGCAATGGAGTTATTCGCGACTCAGGGAATCACCGAGACAACAACCAAAGCTGTCGCAGAATTAGCAAAAGTGAATGAAGTGACGTTATTCCGGCATTTTGGCAACAAGCACGGATTGGTTCTAGCGGTGATTTCCGAGTCACCAGTGTTTAAAGAACTGGGTGAATCCTTAAAAACGCAAGTCAGTCAAACGAATAGTGTTTACCAAGCTCTCAAAGATTATTGCGAAGAGCGCTTAACGGCTTTAGAACAAGTTCCTGAATTAGTACGCTCTGTAGTCGGTGAGTCAGGAAAATATCCAATAGAAAATCGTCAAGCACTGGGAAGAAGCTTAGCGCAAGCCAACAACTATGTAGCTGAATATTTAGCAACAATGATGGAGCGTGAACAATTATACACCCAATTGCCACCTCAAAAGCTAGCCAGTTTACTCAATAGTATGTTGGTAGGATATGCCGTGATTGAATTTACCAGTGAATTTCATGAACTTTGGCATGACAGAGATGAGTTTTTGGAAAATTTGGTAGCGTTGTTTTTAAAAGTAGCCACAAACTCTTCAAGTCAAATCAATAATGAATCTATTCCAACAGAGAAGGTGGTAGATTTACCAGCAACTTTAGTTCACTCTATTTTACAAAGAGCTAAAAAATCAGGGCTGCGAGATTATGCCCTAATGTATGTTTTGTTTGCAGCAGGTTTATCTCCAGAAGAAATAGTAAACTTAGAGCGATCGCACCAGATTAACGACACCAAACAGCACTTATTGCAAATTACCCAAGGCTCTATTCGACAAGTTCCTGTCAATCAGTGGATCATGGGTAAGCAGTATGGCTCTTATACTCGCAATCCCTTAACTCAGTGGTTAAAAACTCGTAAAGATAACCACTCTGCATTATTTCTCAATGACGATGGAATGCCTATTTCAGAGGTAGAAATACAACACCGCTGGCAAATATTAACTGAGGGATTATTAACACCAGAAGGGCAACAGCCAGTCATTGAGCAAGCTCAACAAACATGGTGTGTAGAAATGTTGATGAAGGGAATGAATTTAGAAGATATGAGTATAATTACAGGTTGGAATATCACAAAATTGCAACCCTATGCTCGTAGAGCCAGAGAAAAATCAGTTCTAGAGCAAGCGATTCGCCTCGATCATAAATCGAGGCAGGTAAATCGGGAAAGTTAAGTCTCACGAGTCTCACCTTAATCCATAACCTTGATAGAGTTTCCAATCAAACTTATGAGCTAACGACGAAGATCAGCGACAGCAAGCAACCTCGGCAACTCCACAGGCGGTTCTCGTCCTTCTGGTGCACCGCGTAGCTTCCGCTTGCTGGCAGGCGATCGCAGCTATCCAACGCTTTACACGTGGGAGATCATTTGGTGGAGCGGATGAAATTTTGAGAGAAAGTACACAATTACAGAAGTTGATGGTATTTATGTCAATGATTCTTAGCAGATTTTAATGATTCTATCAGGGCTCATTCATGGTTATCGCTCATGCTAGTCATTAAGCTAGCTCAATCGGCAAATTAATGATGCATTATGAAAAAACGATATTTTTTACACGCTGGTGCAGCAATGCTAGGCACAGTATGGTTATCACGTTATTTATTAGGAAGGTCAGAAGTTATGGCAACTGCAAAGAATGAGTTTGAAATCAGCAAAACTGAGGAAGAGTGGCGCAAAAGTTTGACGCCGGAACAGTTTAGAGTACTGCGTAAACATGGGACTGAACGTGCTCATACCAGCCCACTTGATAAGCAATATGCTAAAGGGGCTTATGTATGTGCTGCCTGTGACTTGCCACTTTTTACATCTGAGACTAAATTTAACAGTGGCACTGGTTGGCCTAGTTTTTTCAACTCAATAGAAGGGGCGATTGCGCGGAGCGCAGTGCCCAAAGGGCAATCGCCACAACCGTAGACAAGTCATTTTTTATGAGCAGGGTTGAAGTGCATTGCCATCGCTGTGGTGGGCATCTGGGTCATGTATTTGACGATGGTCCCGCGCCTACGGGCAAACGTTACTGTATGAATGGGGTGGCAATGAAGTTTATTGAAGGTTGAGGTTAGTGTTTGCAGGCGATCGCTCTTGGAGGTTTTCAAACGAGATGATCTTATGCGAACACCTGCCCTCAAATCCGAAGTTTGTCCCTACTTGGAGATAAATCGGTTTAATATTCCCAATTACCCGCCGCTAATAACCTTGAACACTCACAGATAACTCTTGTATGGTCAGGTGCATTGAGGTTGTTAGACTGGGGGTTGCTGAATTTTACTCTAGCCTTAATACCTGTACTTTTAGCTTCCTTGATCTAGTTTTTTAATTCTTTTAAGCTCTCTCAATCGTTGTTTGTTTTCACGAATTAAGGTATCAGTGGCTGATCCGAACTTGAAGATAATTTGTGGTTCATTCTCAGGGGCTGAATCATCTTGAATGAATTTTGCATCTACGATTTCTTGACCTTTACTCACTGCATCTTTTAAGGAATTACCAATTTCTTGCCGACTTATACTCTTCCATGCCTCCTCAGCAGAAATTTTTCCTGCCAAGAGAGAAGTTACGAGGCTTGCGGAGAGTGTTACGGTGAAAGCACCACTAGTACCAAACTCTATAGAGCCTTTAAAGCAATCTTTGTCTTTTTTGATAGAAGCAGCAAATGTACCAAACTCTAGCCTAATGCGTGATTCCTCTCTCAATTGGGAATTTGCTTGCACAAATACAACATTGATTACTGGCTGCCTAATATTTGCTGCCGCTTTCAGATAGCTACCTATTGTTTGTTCGAGAGATGGATTAGATCTGGGATCATCCTTGAAACTTAAGCGGTTACTATCCCAAACCTCATCAGCAGTGATATCCCCTACCAAAAAACGAGCAACAAGCTTACATGGAATCTCTACATTAAAAGCAAAGTCTGATTTAGGGCTAAAAACAAAACGCCCTCCCGATTCTCTGTATCTATTCAATGCTACAGGAACATCTTGAGCCTTTTGTGGTTTTTCCCAGCTTTCCCAGCCAGGTCCATATTTGATCTGATTAAAATTTATCTGCTCTAAAAGCTGTTCCTGCGCTGCTGCCAAGGCAACATTAGGATGAGGATTTTTAATAATGAGAGGCTTACTTGCTTTCCGTTGCCATCTATATTCTAATCCAGAGTATTCGTTTCTAATAGTGACAATTACTACTGCTGAAATAAATCTGGAGCCACTAACACGTTGACGGCGCATAGCCCAAGGCCAAGAACGGTTATCAGTCAAGTTAAGGATCGTAGTCCAATCCCATTGTTCTATGTCAGCTAAGGCTGAATAAACAGCCTTTTGGGGTTGTATGGAGGAGAGCATATCATGACCATTAATTTGGTGAAGGCTTTCAGAAGCACCAATAACGAGAACTAATGGTTGATATATTTTTCTAGATTCTTCCCATTTCTTGGCTTGTTCCGCCTTATGTTTAATAGTTTTGTAAATTAAGTTATCTTCAGCTCGTTGTGGAACATTTGGAGTGGGAAATGATGAAGAAACACCAAATCCCTGCTCAATCCCCTCAGCAGTAACAATTACATTTGCCTCTTCAAGAGACCAAGTTGATGGTAGGTTGCGTGATGAAAGCTGAATGACAAAAGATTTCCACTTGTCTGTCTTAAGTTGCTGGTTCCAGCAATTGCGTGGTGGTACTTGCACATCTTTGGTAGAATCAGCAGGCTCAAGTCGGATTGTTAGTGAGTTTGCATAATTAATTCCTTTTTTAACCAACTCTTTCCTCACCCAACATGGAAAATGTTTTAGATCATCTTCTTGTTGCTGATTTCGAGGCATAATGTATGCAACCTCGATATAAAAAGGTTCACAACCTGAAGGTTGCAAGAAAATATCTGGAGCACCCGGAGTTGGTTCGTGTTGAACCAGAGCAGCAATGCCTTGATTCTGTTTAACGTTCTTATAGTGTATTGAAACAATAGAATAAGCGGTAGCGTGTAGGACAATCAACTCCCATAACATTGGTTTTGTACTTTCGTAATCACTTCTCAACTTTTTCCGAAGTTCGCTTAATTCTGTACCGAGCCACAGTTCACACTCACTTAGCAAAATTTCTGCCTGTTTTTCGTTAATCATTGTCTCAAAATACTCTTTCCTAAGAATTCACTCTTGATTTTATTTGAAGTGCTATTTGATCTTTCCTTAAACCAACTAAAGTTTCTGGATATCATTCTAGGTCACAACACCCGAAAAAGTTGCTGGGTTCGGGTGCGTGTAGACGCTTAGTACAGCTCACTATAAATGAGGTATGGAATTCAGTTTTGGAATGAGCAGCGAAAAATTGTGATCGCCCAAAGGGCGATCACAATTTTTATTTCCGACCCCTTTTTGCGGTGACGTGTACTTAGCTCGACTTTATCCAAAATTAAGAACTTGGTTTCCTTTATCCGGCAAAAACCCTGGCTTTTTGGCAAATACTTTTTCCCACATCAGAGATTATCGATGAAGTTCAAAAAGTAAAACTACCGTCTCACAAAGGTTTCACTGATAGCGAGCACGTTGCCAACAAAATGGATAAAGTCGAGCTAAGAATCTGGGGCTAAATCTGTCATTGCTCCTTTTGAATTTGTCTAATGAACAACAGAGCGATCACCCTGATCCCCAAACTAGTTATCTCGCCTTTAGCGCTAAACTTTCTACAATTTTCAAGAGCCCTGTAGTCAGCCCAGTTTTGTACAGAATGCTCCTTTTTATACTCCTCATAACTTTGGTTGAAAAACTGGCTAATTTGCCCGGTAGTCACTGCTTAGTTTAGTAGTTTGCCCAGACCATGCTGAATGACATAATCAGCATACCAAGTAGCTCATTCTTCGTCATACACTCCCTTCAGAACAGTCTGTTCGTATTCGTAATGCGCTCCACCTGCTTGAGTCAACAAAGCAGCAATAGCTGTTGTAGTAGTTTGCATCATGTTCTATCTCCCTTTTTATTTGTTTTTGGTTGGTTGCAGGATTTCTACCTCTGTAATACCGAAACTTAAGCCTCAATACTTAAAAGCTTATGAATATTACATGATCTCAACCTGATTAGCCGTTAAAATTTTAGTTGGGATTGTTAAAAAAATGCCCTCTCATCAACTCTTAATCCCAATCTCAACACAATATAGGCTTTATAACCGATACTCCAAAATATCAATCCCAAAGAAGGGTGTTGACTTATGTGTATTGAATTTGGGCGGGAAATCTGTGGCAATCTCGACATCGCACAGTCGCGGGAATGGTTAGTCACCAATGGCATCGGCGGTTACGCTTCTGGTACTGTGGCAAGTTTGCTGACGCGTCGCTATCACGGTTTGCTGGTAGCAGCATTGAAACCGCCTCTGGGTCGTACTTTGCTGCTGACAAAACTGGATGAAACTGCCTTGTATGACGCTCGCTCTTTCTCTCTGCACACGAACCGTTGGATGGATGGTATCGTCAGTCCCCAAGGCTACCAGCACATTGAACGCTTTTCCTTGGAAGGCACAATTCCTGTGTGGCGTTTTGCCTTTGCTGACGCTTTGTTAGAAAAACGGGTGTGGATGCAGCAGGGAGCTAACACAACCTATGTCCAATATGCCCTGCGTCGCGCCACCCAACCGTTAAAGCTGACGCTTAAAGCAATGGTCAACTACCGCGATTATCACGGCAGTACCCAAAGCAACGGTTGGCAGATGAGTATTGAGCCAGTTACACAAGGAATTTGTGTCGCTGCTTATCCGGGTGCTGTACCACTGTACCTGCTGAGTGACCACGGCAGTGCATCTGTTGTCCACAATTGGTATTACGGATTTGACCTGGCAGTTGAACGCTACCGAGGACTGAGCGATAAAGAAGACCACCTCCACGCTGCTACTTTTGAAGCTACACTCAATCGGAGCTCATCGCTCACGTTTGTCGCCAGTACTGACAACCAACCAGACTTGGATGGTGAAGCAGCACTCCACCACCGTCACACTCAAGAGCAGAAGTTAATCGAACTCTGGAAATCTAACCGACCCCTCCATGCTCCTGATTCTCCTCGTTGGATCAATCATCTAGTGTTGGCTGCTGACCAGTTTATTGTTGACCGCTCTGTGCCAGAACACCCTCACGGCAAAACCATCATCGCTGGTTATCACTGGTTTAGTGACTGGGGACGCGATACGATGATTAGCCTACCTGGGTTGACCCTTGCCACTGAACGCCCAGAGATAGCACGCTCAATTCTCCGCACCTTTGCCACGTATGTAGACCAGGGAATGTTACCCAATCGCTTTCCCGATGCGGGTGAAACACCAGAATACAATACAGTCGATGCGACTCTGTGGTATTTTGAAGCAGTCCGCGCTTACTACAGCGCCACTGAGGATGATGATTTGTTGCATGAACTCTTTGGGGTGCTTGCAGATATCATCGACTGGCACTGTCGCGGCACTCGCTACAACATCCACCTCGATTCCACCGATGGTTTGCTTTACGCAGGGGAAACGGGTGTGCAACTCACCTGGATGGATGCCAAAGTCGGAGATTGGGTTGTGACGCCGCGCATTGGCAAACCCATAGAGGTAAATGCCCTCTGGTATAATGCTTTACGGACAATGGCAAACTTTGCTCGCCACATTGGCAAGCCCCATCAGGAGTATTCGGCGATCGCCGACCGTACCCAAGTCAGATTTTCTCGCTTTTGGAATCAACAGACAGGCTACTGCTACGATGTGCTGGATGGTCCCGATGGAGATGACCCATCCTTGCGCCCTAACCAAATTTTTGCCGTCTCTTTACCCGAAAGCCCGCTCACGCCAGCGCAACAACGAGGAGTGGTCGATTCTTGTGGGCGGATGCTGCTAACTTCGCATGGATTGCGTTCGCTTAGCGTGTCCGAAGGACTCTCGCTTGCCCCTGAACATACCCAATACCAGGGAAACTACGGAGGTAATCAGTATCAACGCGATGGAGCCTATCATCAAGGAACAGTCTGGGGTTGGTTACTAGGTCCCTTTGTCCTGGCACATATGCGTGTCTATAAAAATCCAGCTATTGCTCGTCAGTTCCTAGAGCCAATGGCGAACCATCTCACTGCTCACGGTGTCGGTAATCTCAGCGAAATTTTTGATGGCAATGCCCCTATGACCCCACGGGGATGTATTGCCCAAGCGTGGACAGTAGCAGAGGTTTTGCGTGCTTGGCTTGCGACAGAGAATTCCTAAAAGGTTTCTTGCGATGTGCAATGCCTAGAGATGAGTTTTTCCTGAGTCTATCCTGCATTTTTCTCGTCGCATTTTCACTATCAATTTCTCATCAGAAATTCAGCCTTATTTAGGGCAGGACTGTTTGATTGTCTGAAGCCAACCGGGACGGATTTATATTGCTCTGCCAGATCACCACCTGCTTGTGGAATCGGGGCATATCCGAGTAACTCGCGGATCTAAGGAAAATCGCTTTCGTCCCTCGATTGACGTCTTGTTTCGCTCCGCCGCCCGGAGCTATGATCCGCAAGTGATTGGGGTAGTTCTAACTGGATTGCTTGATGATGGGGCATCTGGGCTGTACGCGGTGAAGGAGCAAAGCGGGAAAGGGGTTGTCCAAAACCAGCCTTTGCCCCAACCGCATGTGTGTATTTGATGCAACTGAGAAGCGCTATAGTTTTGATGCCATCAACACAGAAGGTTTTTGATGGTTAAGTCTCGCCTTCGGGTAACGTGAGGATTTCAACGCCGTCTTCAGTCACAGCGAGAGTATGCTCAAATTGAGCGGAAAGCTTGCGATCGCGTGTCACAGCAGTCCAACCATCGCCCAGAAGCTCGACTTCCCAGGTGCCTTCGTTAATCATCGGCTCAATGGTAAAAACCATACCAGGTCGTAGACGTTTTCCCTTGCCTCGTGTCCCGAAATGCGGAATTTCCGGTGCAGTGTGGAAAACGTTGCTCACACCGTGTCCGACGAAGTCTCGCACCACTGAAAAGCCCTGTGCCTCGGCATACTCTTGAATGGCTGCACCAATATCCCCAACCCGTGCTCCTGGCTTAACCTCAGCAATGCCCCTTCTCAGGCACTCGTGTGTCACCTCAACCAGCTTTTTAGCTTTTGGGGAAGGTGTGCCAACAAAGAATGTCTTGGATGTATCACCGTGGTAGCCATCAACAAGCGGTGTCACATCAATGTTAATGATGTCACCTTCCTTGAGGATTTGCTTGGCATTGGGAATCCCGTGACAGATGACTTCATTAACACTCGTGCAAATTGACTTAGGAAAGCCCTTGTACCCAAGAGGTGCGCTTTTTGCACCATGCGCCTGTGTCCAGCGTTCAGCTTCATCATTGAGTTCGAGGGTGCTTACCCCTGGCTTGACAAGTGGTTCAAGATGGTGTAGAAGCTCGGCTGCCAAGCGTCCAGCCTTACGCATCTTGTCTAGTTCTCTGTTAGATAAAATAACAATCGTTTCGCTTTTCATGAAATCTAATGTAAAGCATCATCCAATACTACCGTTACCCCCATTTCGGCAGAACGTCGTGCCGCATCCGCCACTTTCAGAGTGTACAAGCTTTCTTCTGGGGTGACGTATATGGGAGTACCATCAATGAGATGGTCTAACACTATTGTCGTATCTTTGGCAAACAAACCCCGACGAGAAGCAACTTCTATCGGCTTTGTTTCCCCTAGCTGTACCAAAATTCCGGTGTTACCGTCAAAAAGTAATCCGCCGTTTTCACCATGAACTTCAAACTTACGTTCTGGTTGCCACAAAGTTTCGCCTTTACCGTAGACAACATGGGCTAACAGCCCGCTATTAAAGGACAGATGAGTATCACAGAAACAGCTTTGGTAATAGTCTGTTTCTTCTATCTGCCAAAATCGGTTATGACAGTTGATCGATATCACTTTACCAAACAAATCTACAAGACGGTGTAAGCGGGAAAGTGCGCCAATCAAAGGAAACCCGAAAAGCTCGTGATTGTAAGTCCATTTGCGGGGTGCGGGATGCTGGGGATTAATGGTGTTGTAGCGCACAAAAAATACTTGACCAACTTCTGGGAGGTATTGCTTCAAGGCTTGATGTACACCACCCAACAGTTCAAGATGTTCGACATGGAGCAATTTTTTTTGTGCTTTGGAAAGGGCAATAAGTTCTTCAGCTTCTGCCACATCTACAGAAAGGGGATATTCTACAACAACGTGTTTACCCTTCTGCAGCGCTTTTCGTGCAATTGCACCATGATCCCGAGTCACAGTACAAATCACCACCAAGTCTATATTGTCTTGCTCTACCAATTGCTGCCAAGAATCTATCATCTCAGCCTGGTAGTCTCTGGCAAAGGCTTCTGTCTTCTCGGGCGTATGGCCGGCAACAGCAACGAGATGTGAGCGTTGATCATGCACCAATGTTTCAGCCCGGAGCTTTGCTGCATACCCAGTACCAACCAAACCCACCCTTACTGGGGATTTTTGCGAAAAAGCTGAGTTATCGTACATTATTATTGCACCGCTTTGTTTATTGTTGTGTATAAGCGCTAAAAAGCCGATGGGTATAAGGGCGTAAAGGCATTACGCTCGTATCGAGGTAAGAATATAGGGAAAAATAGACTCCTTTGTCTACACTCCTACACTCCTATTCCCTACTCAAACGGCTTTAACATCTCAACCAACCTCAGATTGGTTTACTATGTTATTTTTATACATTGATTTTTTTGCTCGTTTATAACTTTATTTAACAATCTAACAAGTAGAGACTTAGTCTTATAAAAAAATTATTTCGGTTAACTCACTAAATTTCATTAGCCATCGAGTTCAGTTTCCGGTTATATCGTTTTGTTTTTCTCGTAGTATCAGAAGTGAAGCAAATTTTCATGAACTGCTGATCCAATAAGATCAGCCGTCCTATTTGCTTTAGGATAACTTATACAGTCCGTTTGCAGAAGAGAGGATGACAAAATGGCTACTTACAAAGTGACACTCGTCAATGACGCTGAAGGGATAAACAAAACAATTGAGGTAGGAGATGATGAGTACATTCTAGATATTGCTGAAGACGCTGATCTTGATTTGCCCTACTCTTGTCGCTCTGGTGCTTGCTCTGACTGTGCTGGTTTGATTAAATCAGGTTCCGTTGATCAGTCTGACGGGTCTTTCTTGGACGACGACCAGATTGACCAAGGATATGTGCTGACCTGTATCGCCAAACCTACCTCTGATGTCACCATCGAAACCCACAAGAAAGAAGATATCGAATAAAGCTTAGGTACTCCAAAAATCAACTTCCAAGAGCCACTGATGTGGTAAAGACAGAAAAAAAAGCAGGATAGACAGAGAAAAATTCCCCCTGTGCTGTGTCTGTTACTTACACGTACTTTGGCAATAAGTCTATATTCAGGTTATACGAGCAGGAATACACAGAACTCTATGCTCCTGCTTCCTTAACTTACCTAGATTGTGACAGACTCCCTTAAAGGGTATTCGTAGACAAATAAACGTGGAGCTAATCACTGCTGAAAGAAAGTACAAATTGATATACTACGCTAACTTTTTATACTTTCAAGATTTTTTGGACACTTATAACTTTATTTAACAATCTAAGGAGTAGAAACTCAGTGCCATAAAAAAAACTTATCAGTATTAACTAACTAAATTTCATTACTAATCGAGTTCAATTTCCGGTTGCATCCTTTTATTTTTCTCGTAGTATCAGAAGTGAAGCAAATTTTAACAAACGGCTGATCCCATAAGATGAGCCGTCGTATTTGCTTTAGGATAACTTATACGGTCCGTTTGCAAAAAAGAGGATGACAAAATGCCTACTTATAAGGTCACACTGATTAACGAAGCTGAAGGATTCAACGAAACGATTGAGGTTAAGGATGATGAATATATTCTAGATGCTGCTGAAGAGAAAGGTTTTGACCTGCCTTACTCTTGCCGCGCTGGTGCTTGCTCTACCTGTGCTGGTAAACTTGTATCTGGTTCTGCTCCAGACCAGTCTGACCAGTCTTTCTTAGATGATGACCAAATCGAAGCTGGATATATCTTGACTTGTGTCGCTTACCCAACTGGAGACTGCACCATCGAAACCCACAAGGAAGAGGAACTTTACTAAAAGTTAGGCACCTCCAAAATCAACTTCTTAAAAGAGTACCGGATGTCGTAAAGACACAAAAGGAAAAGAAGCAGTACAAACAACAGAAATCATTCTGTGCTGTGTCTGCTCCAACACCTACTTTGGCATTAAGTCTAGATTCATGTTAGATGAGCAGGAGCACAGGGAATCCCGCGTTCCTGCTTTATTAATTTAATTTTAGCAATCTCCACAAGCATCCCTGTGTTGATCTGCAAGGGAAGGAAAGCATTTTGAGTGTGATAGATATAGATTTGCTCAGTTTGTTTGCGCAATCCCGTTGCCGAGAATTTGAGTTTTAGTCCCAGGATAGTAGAACTGAAGAATCTTTGGACTTGACCAGCCGAGGTTAGCTAAATTTTGAGCACCCACTTGACTCAAGCCAACTCCATGTCCTAAACCACCACCAACAAAGGCGTATCCCCAAAGTTCTGAGTTACCTTTATTTAATGGTTGTAGGTAAAACAGGGTGCTGATAGGAGCCATAAAGGCACTGCGAACTTCGTCTTTATGTAAAGAAAATGTGCCAATATCTGTTTTGACATCGAGTTTGAGAATCCGACCACTCTTGCTTCGCTCTACTACTTTCATTTCTCGGATAGTTTTGAACTTCGCATAGGGGCTGTTTTTCACCTTGAGAAATTTTTGTAAACCCTTGGTAATGTCTTTCAAGCTCGTTTCCCGACGCCAACGGAACAAGTCCCTCTCACTTTCATTAAATCCTTGTTTGAGACTGATAAACTGTTGAAATTGGTTTTCATCCGCTAAATTCTGCCCAGACAAGTTCCATATATCATGGCTTGGAGCATCTACTATCGGTTGGAGATAGGGACGGTCATCACCATTCCAAACATCGCTAAAGGAAGCGGTGACACCACCAGTTGTGGAAGAATATAAAGCATCCACTAGCTGATTTTTATAAGTGAGAACCATACCCCGTGTTGTGGCGATCGCCCGATCTGTCTTCGGTGTTACTCCACTCAACCCATAATAAACTTGACAATGAGTATCTGCACACAATTGATACCCATCTATAGCAAATCTATGTAAATTCCGTAAAGCATAAGTCCGGGCGAGAATCGCTTGTGCTTCCATTGCTGGCATTGGTGCTGTCGCGCCAATTTCATACGGCACAACTCCACGCAAGTATGTTTCTAAAAATACTTCATTCACCAGAGTATAGTCGCCATAGGCATTTGGCTGCAACTTCATGCGTCCAGGGTAAAGACGTGCTTTGTCGGGTTTTTTACTTTCATTGACCCGAATCAAATTTTTGTCGCTACTAATTTCTAAATTATCTGGGCTGAAGCGTTTGCCATCCACTTGCCAACTGACTCGGGGTACGTTTTGTAAAACTTGGGTATCGACAAAAGCAGTCTTTTGACCAGCAGCTTGGACGCTTTGCAACAGCAAACGTCTGAGTAAGGGAGTGTTGTAAACTTCCCGTTTTGCCCAAACTTGCCAGCGATCTGGTTGGGCTATTTCCACTTCTATTCCGCGATCGCGCCACTTTTGCGCGCTATCTTCAGCGGTTTCATACGTACGGAATGTTCCCAACACCACCCTTTCCTTGACGACTGCTGCTGGCAAAGGTTGCATCAAGACTTCTAGTTTGACAGGCTTGGTCGTGACTAAAGTTTGCTGGCTACTCCCATCTTGAAATTTCAACCTCAAGCGATCGCCTTTAGTGGGTTCTAATTGCAGCGCTTCTGTAGGCTGATCTCCAAATCGCTGCACAATGCCAATCCTGATTTCCACATCCTTTGTTCTACTTGCAGGACCCGACGCCCCAGTTAAACCCAACAAACAAAACGTGGTGAGTACCGTGTAAGAAATACGCCAAATGATTTTCATGGAATCTTTGTTTTGCCGCCACAGCTGTCTAGGGGTAGATGATCGCCAAAATCATTATTAGGTAAGAAGGATAATGTCAGACATACTTGGTTGCAAGCCCCTAAAACGGAAAAAATCCGTCCAGAAAAATTCAAGCGAAGCATCCTGATTCTAAGACCCCCCTTTCATCTTTAGGGTTCCTTTTTCGCATTCTGACATTCCTATGTAGTGTAGTAGTTTTTCGCACAAGTTATTTGCTCAAATCAATACCTGTTTCACAACCAAAATTAGTTGCAAATTGAAGTCATAACGACTATGATTTTATAAAGAGCGACAAAACACAACTCATTTATGGTCATTCAAGAAATTCCTTTAAATCAGATACGGCGACCTTTGCCACGCCAAAACGACCCAGAAAAGGTAAAAGCGTTAATGGAATCGATTGCTGCCATTGGGCAGAAAGAACCAATCGATGTTTTAGAAGTCGATGGACAGTACTACGGATTTTCTGGATGCCATCGTTACGAAGCTTGCCAGCGTTTGGGCAAAGAAACGATCATAGCTAGAGTCCGCAAAGCCCCTAAAAGCGTTTTGAAGATGCATCTGGCATAAGCTTGTCTTTGGTAGGACAATTCAATAAATCATTTGGAGAAAATTATGCCAAGTCAAACATTCCCAGTAAACATTGGTATTGACGAAGCAAGCAGGGCTAAAATTGCCGAAGGTTTGTCTCGCTTGCTGGCTGATACTTATACGCTGTACCTGAAAACTCATAACTTTCATTGGAACGTCACAGGACCGATGTTCCAAACTCTGCATTTGTTATTTGAGACCCAGTATACAGAGTTAGCGGGTGCAGTTGATTTGATTGCCGAACGGATCAGAGCATTGGGCTATCCTGCACCCGGTACTTACAGCGAGTTTGCCCAACTCAGTTCGATTTCAGAAAGTCCTGGTGTCCCCAAAGCTACAGAAATGATCCGCCTGCTTGTCGAAGGACAAGAAGCCGTTGTTAGAACTGCGCGGTCTATCTTCCCCGTTGTAGATGAGGTTAATGACGAACCCACTGCCGATTTATTGACTCAGCGGATGCAAGTACACGAAAAGAATGCTTGGATGCTGAGAAGTTTGCTGGAAGAATAAAGGTATGGGGAATGGGGAATGGCAAAAACAACCAATTCCCCATTGCCAATTTCCAATTCCTCGTGTGCTGTCATGTCCGACACCGATTTCACTCAAAAATTGCATGATTTGATGCAACGGGTGGGTATTTCTAGTTTTAAAGCGTTGAGTCGCACTGCTGGTGTCTCAGAACGTCAAATTTTGCGGTTGCGACGGTTCGGAGTTGGGCAAATGCGCGTGGATGTCCTACTTAAGTTGTCGCAAGCGCTGAAACTCAGCTTAAATGAATTAGTTGCTACTTTCTCTCAAGTAGAGTTGGTGATAGATAAAGATACACCAACCCAAGAATTGTTACATTATGTAGACCAATTAAAAAAAGAATACGAGCGATCGCAACAGCAAATACAACAGCAACGACAAGTATTACAGCAAGAGTTCCAGCAGTCTAGTTTGCAACTGCTGGAATCTTTGTTATTGCAATTTCCCACAGCCGCACATAAAGCACGAGAAAATCCCCAGTTACCAGCAGTAAACATTGTTCCGTTGGTACACAAACCCTTAGAAAAACTTCTACAGCATTGGGGGGTGGAAGCCATAGCACCTGTGGGAGCAGAAATACCCTATAACCCACAACTCCACCAGCTTCTCGAAGGTGAATCACAAGTTGGTGAAATTGTCAAGGTGCGTTACACTGGTTACCGTCAAGGTGACAAGTTGCTATATCGAGCTAAGGTCAGCCCAGTGTCAGCACAAGTGTAGGCAAAGGATAGCAGAAACAGGCACTCACGGTTGAAAAATTACAAACAAATAGTTACCGGTAAACCCCAATTTATTATTCAGAACTTTTACATAGTTATGTGGTTACCGTTTTTCAAATGAATTACTATTGGTATAGGCTAACAATGTCAAGAAAAATTTATACTAATTAGTATTCCTACGTTATGATAGAGCAAGTAAAAGTTATTCAACTAACTGGAATGTTAGGGACTAGTCAATCCCAAGAGTTTCGAGAAAAA
This sequence comes from Scytonema sp. PCC 10023, assembly GCF_963920835.1. NCBI lineage: Bacteria > Bacillati > Cyanobacteriota > Cyanophyceae > Nostocales > Scytonemataceae > Scytonema > Scytonema sp. PCC 10023. Next base: position 106,616 of record NZ_CAWUDP010000017.1, on the reverse strand, counting down.
ATTAATGAAATTATCGAAAAAGAAAGTAGCACCAAAATAGTATTAGTTGATTTTAAAGATGTGACTTTTATGGACAGTTCTGGCTTGGGTGCTTTGGTGTTAGCTTTCAAAGACCTACGAGCTGTAAATAGGAATTTGGTGATCTGCTCGATAAATGAACAAGTTAGAATATTGTGTGAACTGACCGGCATGGATAAGATATTTGAAATATTTCCTAGTCAAGAGGAATTTAACAAAGTTGCCATATCTAAAATAAATTAATCAAACTTCATCTTGATGATAGATAAATCATCATCAAAAGCTTCCTTTGAGTTTAAAGAGATGATGTAATTTAATATCTGATCAAGTTTACCCTCAAATTGCCGCTGTGAGGTGACAAGCATCTGAATGAAATCTTCTAACGTCCAAAGAGTGCCATCTGATTGAGTGATTTCGTAAGCACCATCACTGAAAATATAAAGAGAACTCGATTCTTCAATATTGCAAAAGTCATCTACATATTTTACCTGTGGAAACATACCCACAGGCACACCTGGAGTTCTCAATTTTTTGACTTTAGTCGAGGTTGGGGATTTTCCAGATATTAAGACTGCTGGCGGATGACCGGCACTTGCGTAAATTAATTGGCGTTTAACTCGGTTATAAACTCCATACCAGATAGTAAAGTATTTATCGTTTTGATAATTCATTTGAAAAGTATTATTCAACGCTTGCAGGACATCACTAGGTTGATAGTAATTCAGACCCTTAAGAGCACGCGATCGCAGTAAATTTAATACAGAAATCGAGGGGAGAGTTGCTCTCAGCCCATGTCCAGCAGTGTCTAACAGGTATATTGCTAAGTAATCAGGGTCAAGCCAATAGTAATCAAAACAATCACCTCCGAGTTGGCGTGAGGGAATGAATTGGAAATTAATGCCCAGAGGATGCGTCATTGGAGGTGGTAGAAGCGATCGCACATATTCTGCGGCTTCTGCCAATTCTGCTTCTAAAATTTGCTTTTGGGTTTGTAAATCCCTACTAAGTTGGTGCAGACGCAATCCTGCTCTTACTCTTGCTTGCAATTCATTGTGTTCAATCGGTTTAGTGATAAAGTCATCTGCACCCGCATCTAAGCCCTTAACGCGATCGGCTACGGAATCTAAAGACGTTAATAAAATAAAGAACGTAGTAGATAACTGGGGATCTGCCTTGATTCTTTGGCAAACTTCCAGTCCATTTAACCCTGGCATAATCCAATCACAAATAATCAGCGCCGGACAGCAAGCAATTGCCTTGACAATTCCTTCCTCACCATTGCTAGCAACCACGACTTTATAACCCTGTCTTTCCAGCATCCTTGTCAGAAGTATCTGTACTGCCAGGTCATCATCAATTATTAAGATTTGATACAAATTAGCCATTAGTCATTAAGTCACGAGTCATTAGTCAGTTATAAGTCATTAGTCATGGAAGACTTTTGACTTTTGACTATCTCTCTAGATGATTATGGAGGGGAAAGAGGATTTAGCCACAACAAAATGGTGCGTTGGAGCTGATTGAGATCGCGGTATACTTCTTGCTTGAACCACTGTCCGAAGGCGTCAAACGGCGTAAACGATTCTCCCGTCTGCCATTTAATATCTTGCCCTAAGGGTGTGGTATGAGTGCCGGTGAGTGTCTGTACCGTCACCATCTCTGGAAAGCGTTGTTTCAAGAGTTCAGTTAAAGTTTTTGATTGATCAAGCGTGTCGTTAGTAAATTTTATTAACAAGTTGCGGCGAACATTATAGCACTCTTGCACGAGTTTATTGGTTTCTAACGGTGAGGGGGTAAACTCGACGGCGGCGGCTAAGTTCAACTGTTCGATTAAGGGAATGGCATCGCGTGCAGCGTAGTTGTTATAGGATATGAGGATATTGCCAGCGCGTTCTACAGGAAGAAGGCTACCAATAAGTAAGTGGAGTTTGCACCCCATACTGTGTCCGATTCCGTAAATGGGAAGGTAGCGCTTGCGTATTGCCGAAGTATCGTGTAAGCGTTCTATGGCGCGTTCAAAGTTTAATAGTACAGATTTGGCGATCGCAGTATGATCCAAAGTGTTCACAAACGGCGTCGCAATCACAGCATAGCCTTTGCTTGCCAGTTGTTCTAATAAGTGGCGGTAAGTCAGATGAGGTGCAGTAGCAACGAATGCACCGCCCAGGAAATGAATGATAGCAACAGGATTTCGTGGAACGAGTACCCAGTTGCCAGATATTTCTTGCCAGTCCATCTCAACAAGGTAAAGGGTGGGAGATCAAAGCTGAGTATTTAATACTTTTTAATATAAAGCCTTGTTGAGTGTTGTTGTGGGGTGGGTATCCGTCAATAACTAGGGGTGTAAGGGTGTAAGAGTTGCCTCGTTCCTAGCCTCAGGCTGGGAATGCATATTGGAAGGCTCTTTTTGCCAATTGAGCGTTACTAGCCGCTTCAAGGGCATTTCCAGGTGGAACCTGGAAACGAGATTTTAGAAGGGTTTCACCTTAAGTTGACACGTATGGCATCCTACCTGCCCAAATTGTGCGAATACGAGATTATGCTCCCATCCCAGAATATCTCTTCAACCCCCGCCGCCACAGCAAACGATTTAAACCCAAAAACACCAAAATCCAACCCACCATTGACAAAAATCCCCGTCCTAAATCCACGGGTAGCCCAACCAAAATACTTGCAGGGAAATCAATCATATAAGGAAACGGCGTACAAAGTACCACCGCCCGCACGCTTGGAGGAAAAACCTCCAGAGGTGCAATCATCCCAGACAAAAATAAATAAAACAAAAACCAAAAATTTTCTACAGCACTCGCCCGTTCAGTCCAAAAAGCAAGCATTGCAAATGAGTATTGCATGATAAAACGCAAAGCAAAAGCCAGCATCGCCGCCAACATAAATAGCAAAAGATTTGCTAGACTTGGCAACCAAAAAGCTTGGGGATAAAGGAGAAAAAATATCACCAACAGTAACAATGCAAAAGGTAAACGGGCTGCTCTTTCAGAAATATGAGACGCAATATGATGCCATACTGGATCAATAGGTTGTAGCAAGCGAGGAGAAAGTTTTCCTTCTACTATTTCCCTTTCAAACTCCCAAACAACCCAAACAACTGTGATTTGTCTAAGGAGAAAAACAGTAAGAAAGTAACGGGCAAAATCCACAGGTGACAGACCGAACCGTCCTCCTTGCGCCGCCTGTATCCACACTCCCATGAGAATAATTGGCAGAGAATTTGCCAGCACCCATAAAATAAGTTCCGCCCGATACTCAACCATATAGGCGTAGTAGACTGACAGGAACGTCAGGGCTTTCTTGAAAATTCGCTTCATCATAAAGATTTAGTCATGAGTCATGAGTTATGGCGCTTCTGGTTTAGATGAAATACAGATTTATCTGTGTCCATCTGTGGTTCTTATTTCTTGATCTATTGCACTCAACTAAGTACACCATTTCATTAATTCGTAACGTTTTTAAATGCAGAGGAGATCTCTCGGTAAACGCAAAGGTACACAGAGTCTTCGTTCAAGTTTTCGCTATGAACTTATGGAATCATCTACTAAGAACCGCTATATTTAAACGTTGACCACTCCTGCTTGAAAAACTCGCCCAATCACTTCTTCAACTGGCGGTTCTGTGACTGTCAAATCAACGACATCCAAATCTGCTAAAATTCGCGCCACGGTACGGGTAAGTTCCTCTTGCTGCACCATAAAACAAACCGATCGCCCTTCCATATGTCGTAAATCACCATATAACATCAGTTTTTCTTTTGGCAGAAGATTAGTTAATTCTAAATGGACTTCTCGATAAGGGGCAAAACGTTCCAGCAGTCCATCCAAGCTACCGTCATACATCAACTGTCCTTGGTGAATGAGCAGAACCCGCTGAGATAAAGCTGTAATGTCAGCCATGTAATGGCTTGTCAATAGTACTGTCGCTTGATATCGCTGATTGTACTCGCGCAAGAAATCACGCACCCCCACCTGAGCATTTACATCCAATCCCAGTGTTGGTTCATCCAAAAATAGTACCTGAGGACGATGCAAAAGTGCTGCTAAGAGTTCTGCCTTCATTCGTTCACCTAAAGACAGCTTCCGCACGGGTTGAGTCAATTTACCTTCGAGCGACAGCATCTCGGTTAATTCTCCTACCCGTTGACGGAACTCTTTATCAGAGATATTATAGACAGCACCGTTAATCTTGAGAGAATCAAGTGCTGGTAAGTCCCAAAGCAGTTGCTGTTTTTGCCCCATCACCAAAGTAATTTTTTGCAAAAATGATTCTTGGCGACGAAATGGAACGTGTCCACCAACTCTGACTTGACCGCTAGAAGGATGAATCAGCCCCGTGAGCATTTTCAGTGTCGTGGTTTTACCAGCGCCATTTGGTCCTAAAAACCCCACCACTTCACCAGGTGCAATTTCAAAGGAAACATCTTGAACTGCTTTGATTTCTCGGTAGGTGCGGCGGAAAAAGTGGCTGATTGTGCCTACAATGCCTGGTTCTTTAACGGCAACAGGATAAACTTTGCTCAGGTTTTGAACAGATATTATACTATAATCATTTGCAGTAGAAACATTGTGTACTGACGATTCTGGTGACATAAAAAACGGTAATAAATTGGATTTAGCAACAAAGTTTACTTAAAATAGTTCCAGATCTTATTGTCTTTCAATTTGTATAAACAATACAAATTTGTTTTTATTTTATACTTTCCCACTCAGAGAATGTTTGGAAAGTGTAGTTTGTACCAGAATTTATCAATGATCCCCCTAAATCCACGCCAGTTGCTCTAGTTGGGGAGACCCCTGCGTACCCGTCACTGGCTCCCCTTAAAAAGGGGGACTTTTACCCCCCTTTTTAAGGGGGGCAGGGGGGATAAAATAAAATATTTTATACTTCTCAAACATCATCTCAGTCATCCTCAAACCTTCAAGCACTTGTTAACTGAGCCAAGCGCTTAAGAATGCGAAGTACGTCGTATAAATCATTTCCGGGGTTACGCATCAAGAACCCTTGGATAAAGCATAACGGGGTGGATATCCTTTAATTAATTTGAGGAAAATAAACTCGCTACCAGTGCCAATCATAGCAAAACAAATTTTGTCTGGGTGAGGACTACCCAACATATAAGCAAGAATTTGTGCTAGTCCTTCTTTCTTACTTTTCACGGTATCTGGAAAACCTCGCTTCTATTTCTCTCTCCTATAAGGAGAGAGACGCAAGAATTTTGGGTTTGAAAGTTAGATTTTTTGTGAACTTTTCCACATGACGTGAAAAGTCAGGTCCTTCTTCAATTCAGAAGGAAGCTTTTTTAGACTCAATAATCATGAGCCAAAATTGGTCTTTCAAAACTAATGTATCAATTCTGCCTTTGATAATGACATCATCAGGCACAGCAATATCTATAGGTTCTTCTGATTTTACGTAAAAAGGAGTTAAGTAAAAATCTCCAATAAAAAGTATAGGATCTACAATCGCCATTCGGACGACATCTTCTAGCAAAGGTGGATAGTTACTTACATTGAAATAACCTACTTTTACCTTGTCTAAAAGTTGTTTATCTAAATTTGTACTTTCAGGCAAATTATCTTGCCATTCCCAGAAGAATTGGTCACCCAAAACTAACTGAAGACCGAAGTGATCGATTAAGAATTTATACCTTGCATTAAGCTTTAAAACCCTTATTTTCTGCCCCCTCCTCGCTTGCGGTGAGTAAGCGCGCTGCAGGCGGGTTTCCCACGCCCAGGCGACTGGCGAACCCGGAGGGGGAGGGGGTTAGGGGGTGGGGTGCATTTCGGTGAGTTGTCCTGTTTGCATCATAAAACTTGAGTGTTGTGGTTTACTAAGTAATAATGTAAACACTAAAAAAGCTGGTAAGTGCAATGTCTACCATAAGTACTCGTTGGGGCGCTTTCTTAGGAATTGCTATTGGTGGTGTCTATACTTTCTCGGCAGATTGCACTCAAGCTCAAATTACCCCTGATGCCACTTTACCCAATAATTCCATCGTCAACATAAATGGCAACACCTTCAATATCACAGGGGGAACACAAGCAGGCGGTAATTTATTCCACAGTTTCCAACAATTTTCTGTTCCCACTGGTAGCGGTGCTTTCTTTAACAATACGGTTGACATTCAGAACATCATTAGTCGCGTCACGGGTGGGTCGATATCTAATATTGATGGGTTGATTCGCACCCTAGGTACGGCTAACCTGTTTTTGATTAATCCCAATGGAATTGTATTTGGTCCCAATGCCCAATTAAACATTGGCGGCTCTTTCTTTGCAAGTACGGCTAGTAGTCTGAAATTTGCTGATGGCACAGAGTTTAGAACAGACGGTACCCAATCAACACCATTGCTGACTATAAGTGTTCCATTGGGTCTGCAATTTGGGGCGAATCCAGGAAAAATAACCGTACAAGGTTCAGGTCATAATTTAACTTACGACCAATCTACAACGATTCGGGGTAATGTTCCGGGACTACAAGTGCAACCAGGGAGAACCTTAGCGCTTGTTGGTGGAGATATCGTTCTAGAGGGTGGTAATCTCAGAGCAGAATCAGGAAGAATTGAATTAGCAAGTGTTGCTTCACCCGGCTTAGTTAGCCTCACTCAAAATGATTCTGGTTTTACTTTAGGATACTCAGGTATTGAGAATTTTGGTAATATCCTGCTTTCTCAAAAAGCTTCAGTTGATGCAAGTGGAGAGGGCGGAGGTTCCATCCAAGTGCAAAGCAGGCAACTTTCCGTAAAGGATGGTTCATCAATTTTGTCTATTACCTCTGGATCAAAACCTGGAGGAGATTTTACTGTTAATGCAACTGAGTCAGTAGAACTGGTTGGAGAATCCTCAGATGGAAACTATGCTAGTAGCTTACTAACAGAATCTCAAGGTGCAGGTTCTTCCGGTAATTTGACAATTAATACAAGAAAGTTAACTGCTACTGATGGAGCATACGTATCAACTTTTATTACATCTTTAGGTGATGGTGGAAATCTGACAGTTAAGGCTTCTGATTCAGTGGAATTATTAGGTATAGGCAGATTTGGGAGTGGCTTATATACAGCAACTAGTTTAGGCAGTTCTGGCAATGCTGGAGAGTTAAAAGTAGAAACTAGGAATTTGAATGTCAAAAATAGTGCAGGAGTGTTTGCAAATTCTGATGGGCGGGGAAATGGTGGCGATATTTTTATACAAGCGTCTGATGGTCTTTTTGTCTCTGATGCAGGCATTGTCAGTAGTGCAGGTACTAGGGCGATTGGTAAAGCGGGAAACATTAATGTCAGATCAGGCTCAGTTTCCTTAACTGATGGTGCTCTAGTCGATACCAGTACCTATGGACAAGGGGATGCAGGAAACTTGAAGATTGACACTCGTGAATTGCTCGTGCGGGATGGGGCAACGGTTACTACAACCACATACGGTACAGGCAAGGGCGGGAATTTGAATGTTAATGCGACTGAGAAAGTGGAAATCAGTGGTTTTCGTAGATCCGCCAATGGTGAGGCATCTGGTAGCATCTTGGCAACTGGGGCTATCGCAACCGGGGATGCGGGAGACTTGAAAATTGATACCAAAGAATTTATTCTGCGGGACGGGGCGGCCGTTGCTACGAACACAGTAGATGCAGGCAAGGGGGGGAATTTGACTGTCAATGCGACTGAGAAAGTGGAAATCAGTGGTTTTTTTACATCTGCCGATGGTGGGGCATCTCCTAGCATCTTGGCAACTGGCGCTAGCGCAACCGGGGATGCGGGAGACTTGAAAATTGATACCAAAGAATTTATTGTGCGGGATGGGGCGGGAATTAGTACGATTACACAGGGTGCAGGCAAGGGCGGGAATTTGACTGTTAATGCGACTGAGAAAGTGGAAATCAGTGGTTTTTTTACATCTGCCAATGGTCAGCTATCTCGTAGCATCCTGTCAACTGGCGCTGGCGCAACCGGGGATGCGGGAGACTTGAAAATTGATACCAAAGAATTTATTGTGCGGGACGGGGCGGGAATTAATACGACTACAAGCGGTGCAGGCAAGGGCGGGAATTTGACTGTCAATGCCACTGAGAAAGTGGAAATCAGTGGTTTTGGTACATCTGCCAATGGTGAGGCATCTGGTAGCATCTTGGCAGGTGGCGCTCTCGCAACTGGGGATGCGGGAAACTTGAAAATTGATACTAAAGAATTCATAGTGCGGGACGGGGCAGTAGTTAGTACAAGCACATTGGGTGGAGGCAAGGGTGGGAATTTGACTGTCAATGCCACTGAAAAAGTGGAAATCAGTGGTTTTGGTACATCTGCCAATGATCAGCCATCTTTAAGAGTCTTGGGGACTGGCACTGGCGCAAGCGGAACGGCGGGTTCCTTAAAAATTGACACCCAACAGTTGATTGTGCGGGATGGTAGTGTATCAGTGGAAAGCACCGGAACAGGCGCTGCAGGCAATCTTGAGGTCAATGCTCGCTCTATTCGTTTGGACAACTCAGCGAGGTTCAACGCTGAATCAGCATCAGGTAACGGCGGCAATATCAATCTGCAAGTAGGAGACTTACTACTGCTACGCCGTGGAAGTTTCATCTCTGCTACTGCGGGTACTGCACAGCAAGGTGGTAATGGCGGCAACATCACTATCAATGCTCCGTCGGGCTTTATCGTCAGCACTCCAAATGAAAACAGCGACATTACCGCCAATGCTTTTAATGGCACTGGTGGGAAAATCAATATCAACTCCTTAGGCATTTTTAACTTCACTCAACGTAGTCGAGAAGACTTGGTGCGCCAGTTGGGAACTGATAACCCAAATCAACTCAACACGCGGGATTTACAAACCAACGACATCACAGCATTTTCCCTAACCAACCAAAATTTAAGCGGTGAAGTTACTATCAATACACCGGATGTTGACCCAAGCAAAGGATTCGTCGAACTCCCCACAGTGTTAGCAGAGACAACAAACCTAATAGCAGAGAGTAGCTGTGATGCCATTGCTAGCACAGATTCTGACACAGATAAAAGCAAATTTACGATCACCGGACGCGGTGGTTTACCTCCCAGCCCCTACGAACCCCTCAGTACTGATGTCATCTGGTTAGACACTCGCACTTCGGCTATAACATTACAACAGCAACGTTCAGAAGTACCCACTGCTAAACCACCATCCTTAGCTGATGCTGTGGAAATTGTCCCCGCTACAGGTTGGGTGTTCGACGGCAAGGGGAATGTTACCCTCATTTCTAATGCATCCAAAGGGAATGGTTTGGGGTCTACTCCTGCTGGGTGCCCCCAAAAGTAAAACCATACACGTTCATATTCAGCGGATTCTCTGAGTTCAACAGTCCTTGAAGACAGTCATACCAAGTTGCAGTCATAGAGACAAGTTGTCATGCTGAGCGTAACGGTAGTGAAGGGAAGCATCTCGCGAGATTCTTCCCTTCGGTCAGAATGACATGTTTGAACGCAACTTGGTATCAGCGATATCAAATCGCAATCATCGATGTGATTATTAAGTCTGGTTGATTATAGGGGTTTTGAGGTAAATGAACCACATTTGTGACCCAATACGGTTCAGTTAAGGTTGATGTGTAAAAAATCACGTGTGTAGAGACGCGCCATGGCGCGTCTCTACATTGTGTTCCTGATAAGGATTCTGGTCTTATCTGAACGGTATTGATTCGTAACCTCTCTCCTTTGAATTTTCCCCCCTTTCCTTGTAGGGAAGCGGGGTTGGGGGGTTAGGTTTCTTGGCGTAGTCTAAGGAACTTCCAATTAAAAAAATCTCCAATTTGTCGTGACGCAGGAAACAATGGTGGGTTACGGCGCAATGCAAGTCCTGTATGTAAAACCTCAACTGTCGTGCGCCTAACCCGCCCTACAGAATGGATAATTTATTTTTTGGTACTGCCAATAGCAAAATTGCTGTAGTGCGATCGCCACAGAACCACACCCCAATTTTGTCTTGCGCCAAAACTTCCCCTCCCCGCAAGCGGGGAGGGGTTAGGGGTGGGGTTCTAGGTTTTAACGTAGACGCCCCGATCGCAAGATACTAATGATTAACCACAGCCCTAGCAAACTGGCGACGGCAAACAACACATTGCTTAAAAAAGAAAGTTGAGGTGTCCGTGCGTTGCTAGAGATAATTGCTGCACCCATAATCAGCGAACCAACCAAGATGCTGAAAGAAAGACGATTAGCAGCATCATCTGTCGTACGCCGCAAGCCATCTAAACCACGCACTGAGATATTCCACTGTAGAGTTTCCGAGGTAATTCGGTCTAACAGCAACTCTATCTGACGGGGAGATTGTAAAGAAAGGCTTTTGAGATCCAGCGCTGTTCTAAGGAGCGATCGCACCGGACTATCCCCAAACAGTTGTCGGCGAAACAAGTCTGTCAGCAATGGTTGAATTTCGTCGATAAAGTTAAGTTCTGGGTTAAATCCTCGCGCTACCCCCTCTAAATTAGCTAAGGTTTTGGCGTATAAGCCCATGTTACTGGGCAAGCGAATTTTATTGTTGCGGGCGACTTGCAGAAGTTCATAGATGATTTGACTGAAATTCATCTGAGCCACGCTCATGTTGTAATACTTTCGCAGCATTCGGTCATAATCATTTTCCAGCTGAACCATAATCACTGGCTGTGTGGACTCCGCTAGCTGCAAAGTTAACTGAGCGCACCGCTGAGCATCCAGATCTACAATTGCCAACAACATTTCTGTCAATATCTGCTGCGTACGCGGATCAAGCCGTCCCACCATGCCGCAGTCTAACAAAGCAACGCGACCATCTTTGAGATAAAATATATTTCCTGGATGGGGGTCCGCGTGGAAGAAGCCGTCAATGTACAGTTGCTGAAAGAAAGCACGGAATAGTAGCGTGGTGATTGCTTTCCGCTCTTCGGCAGGGTCTTTACCGTTGTTGTCACTGCTAAGATTCGCCGACAGCAGGGGAACTCCGTCCAGCCACTCCATCACCATTAATTTTGGTGTGGTCAAATCCCAGTAAATTTCCGCTACGACTAATTGTGTGGGATCAAACCAGCGACTTTCAGATAAATTGCGTCGCAACTGGTCGGTGAAACCTGCTTCCCGTGTAAAATCTAACTCTGCTTCCAGCGCCTTGGTAAATTCTTCGGCAATGGATTTGATTTCATAAGTTTGCCCAAATTCGGTACGAGCCACTAAATCAGCAATACCTTGAATTAAAGCGATATCTTGGGCAACAGTCAGATCAATTCCTGGACGTTGCACCTTAAGAGCAACTTCCCGACCATCTGCAAGTGTGGCTTTGTGTGTCTGAGCAATAGAACCAGCTGCTACTGGTATAGCATTTACTGTAGTGAAGGTTTCTTCTAAGGGGCGTTTGAGTTGTTTGCGAATGAGAACTTCTATTTCTGCCCAAGGAACTGCCGGCACTTCGTCTTGCAGTGTTGATAGTTCTTCTATGTATGCTGCGCTCAGGAGGTCTGGACGGGTAGACATTAACTGACCGAGTTTGACGTAGACTGGTCCTAAATCTACCAATATGTTTTTTAAAACAGCAGGTGTAGGTAGCTGGGGTTCATCGGCTTTTCCTCCAGTTAGGAGCCGTCGCATATAGTCCCAGCCATTGCGAAGTAGAACTTCAATAATTTCTCTTTGACGAGGAACAGTTTGGGTTATAAACATAATTTTAATGAACCGCAGAGGCAACCGAGAGTGCAACCGAAAGAGGAACAGAGGAATTAGAGAGGTAAGCAGCAGCGAATGATGATGCAGCGCAAGTCATTGGTACTGCTGTTAGCTTTTAAGATTTTGCTTGCTTCCGCGCAATGTTAAATCTTTATAAAGACGATTTTACAACTTTTGTCAAATTTTGTTTGCTCAGCATCTGTTTAACATGATTTGAGCAGAAATCCCCATCGTATAGACGATGGGGACACAAAAATCTTTTGCCCGCAAAAATATGCTTTTGATAGGCAATAATGCGGTTTATTGCCATACCCTTGGCGAGAAGCTGATAACTAATGATTTGCATAATTGTTCAAATGAAATACGAGACAGAAAAGTTATACTGGTAAATTCACCTTTTATGCCTCTGCCAAGGGTTTTAAGTTCTAAAGCAAGTTGGTAAATCGGGGATCACTCTGCAAGGTTTTGAGGACTTGCTTAATTTCTTGGGTACGGTCTTTTTTGACTATGAGGGTGACGTTGCGATCGCGCACAATTACCACATCGTCTAACCCGATGGTAACAATGACATCTTCTTCATTTGTCGAGTAAACGATAGACCCTTGCGTATCAAGTCCTACGTGAGTAGCCAATTCGACATTGGGAGTGCCTTCTTTTTTCAGCAAACGCTCAATCGCATTCCAATCACCTAAATCATCCCAGCCAAATTCTGCTGGCAAGACATAGGCGATATCTGTCTTTTCCATTAAGGCATAGTCTATACTCTTCTTAGGTAGCTCTGGGTAGATTTGCGAACCGTGTTTTTCTATCGGTTCGAGAATTTCCGGAGCGTGTATGTGCAGTTCCTTAAGAACAATGCCCGCCCGAAAAATAAACATGCCGCTATTCCAGCTAAAGCGTCCCGTAGAGAGAAAATTTTCTGCCGTTTCACGGTTAGGCTTTTCAGTAAATCTATTGACGTGGTAAGCTGGCAAGTCATTAAAGATACTAACCTTTTCCCCTTGTTCAATGTAGCCGTAACCAGTTGATGCAAAAGTTGGCTTGATCCCCAGTGTCACAATTGCTGCTTGGGTTGCCGCAAGTTCTGTAGCTGCATTTATTGTGCGTGCAAATGCTTCTTGGTCTGCAATCCAGTGGTCAGCAGGGAAAAAGCCGATAATAGCTTCATCTCCGTAACGCTTTTGAATTTCCAAACTTGTCCAAGCAACCGCAGCAGCAGTGTCCCTTCCCTGTGACTCGACGAATAGGTTATCAGATGGCAGTTCAGGTAGTTGTTCTCGCACTCCTTCAGCTATCTGACCAGAAGTGATGACCCACAAGTTCTTCCAACCGTCTGCAAATGTCAGCAGTCGGTCAGCAGTTGCTTGCAGAAGACTTCTATTGCTGCCATCAAGATTCAAAAATTGCTTCGGTCGATTTTGGCGACTTAGGGGCCAAAAACGCTCACCTTTACCACCGGCAAGGATAACGGGGAACAACGTTCTACTCATTGTGTCATAAAAACTTACTAAAGAACACTACAAGTGTACTGTCAACTACCTCTAGTTGAGTGCAATCCCCAGGCACTAAAAGGGCTTGTAGTTGACTTTAGTTGACCAGTTTCAGTCCATTGACGGGCTACGAACAGTAAATCATATAGACGCCATCCCGGCGGCTTCTTGTAGGGTAGGGTAAAAAGAAAATTTTAAACTTTATACTTCAGGCTTCAAGTGATCTTGTTAACTGGCAAGATTTGTGTCTTGCATTAACATTACCTTTAGGGAGTGGATGAGTGGGGAGAGTATAGTGGTTAAACAAGTCGCAGGTCAAGAAAACCAAGCCACATCTGAGGAAATTCAACAATCACCCAATCGGGTGATAACAAAAAAGCAAGAAAATGTTTCCCGTAACTTCGTAGAGTCTACGGGTTCCATTCCCAGCCAGCTTTACCACAGGCTAGGGTTAGCCATGCCTCGATGGCTATTTTGGATACTGACAATTGTTGTAGGGATGACTTTGTCAGGCTTGCTGGTATCGAGTTTGGCACTTTGGACTCCACTTTGGAGTGACATGGATCGAACAGATGAAGAATTGGGATTGGATGCGAAAGAGCAAAAAACACCATTGCCTAGGGAGTTGTGGAATAACATTTCACAATATCAACTCACCCGACCAATGAATATTTTGGTGATGGGCGTTGAACCAGTACCCAGGAGTGTAGATGGTTCTCCGGAAAGTTTTGCAGGTCATAGCGATACGATATTGCTGATACGAGTCAACCCAAGTAACAAAACAATCCGAGTGCTTTCGATCCCCAGAGATACGATGACAGCTATTCCAGAAAAAGGATTAGCTAAGGTATCTGATGCGAATGCCCAAGGTGGTCATGTTTTAGCAGCACGCGTCATCAGTCGTAGTTTAAATAATGCACCTATTGACCGCTACATTCGTATATCTACTAGTGGGTTGCGACAGATGGTGGATCAGTTGGGTGGAGTAGAGGTCTTTGTTCCCAAACCAATGGTTAATAAAGACTCTGGCGAGAAATTTTCGATTAACTTAGTTAACGGCTGGCAAACTCTCAATGGCGAACAGGCAGAACAATTTGTGCGCTTCCGTGAACCAGGAATGGGGGATCTCGAAAGAGTACAGCGACAGCAAGCACTACTGATGGCATTGCGTTCTCGCCTAGATAGTCCAACAGTCTTACCTAGGTTACCTCAACTCGTCCGCATTATGCGAAAGCACTTCGACACCAACCTGAAGCTGGAAGAAATGATGGCGCTCGTCAACTTTGGCTTAAACGTTAGGCGAGATAATTTCCAAATGACCATACTACCTGGTATTTTCAGCCGTTTAAGCCAAGACCCCAATAGCTACTGGCTAGATCTGACTGGGCGAGTTGACTTACTTGAGGACTATGCTGGGGTGACAATATCTGGTATGAAACCAAGTGCGAAACCCCTACCCAGCCTCAAAATTGCTATTCAAAATGCTTCCAATAAACCCGAGCTAACTCAAAAAGTTATCAACTCTCTTAAACAGAAAGGTTTTACTAAAGTTTACGCTATACCTGATTGGGCTGACAGCAGACGCCGAACCCAGATTATCGTCCAGAAAGGCAACAGACAAGCAGGAGAAGAACTACAAAAATTATTAGGCTTTGGTTATACCCAAGTTGCTGCGATTGGGGATCTAGAATCTGACATTACCATTCGTATTGGTCAAGATTGGAAGTAGTCATTAGTAGAGACGCTTTCATTCAGCGCGTCTCTACATCTTTGTCTTTTGACTAATGACTAATGACACAGGACAAAGGGCTTGGGTAAACCTGTGTAAATCTGGGCAACCGTTGCGATTGGGCGGGTCTAGGCGTGTGGTTTTTGGATTTTTGAGTGTTGAAACCGCCCAATCGCACCGGATCTATTCGTGCTTATGCATAGATTTTTGATACGGTTGCCCAGATTTACCTAGGAAAAATGAAGGGGCAAGCTTATGAAAAAAATCCTACTTCGTATATTGGGATTGATTGTAGTTTGGGTTCTTGCTTGGTTATGGGTGCTGCTTTACGCCAGTCCAGCTTATGCTTAAGCAAAAACAATCAATGACAACAATTATGGCAATCGAACATACTTTGTCGTAGCGACTTCAATAGCTTTTTCAATTTCCTCAGGACTGGGAGGATGGGAAAGACTGCGTATTTCTTCCTCGTTTATTGGTCGCTTCACAGGCTGTCCCACTTCTACAAAAAACTGCTCACCGCCTGCTGGTGTTAAAAGCATTAGTATTTTAGCAGGCTTTGACGCAATGTTCTTATAACCGTGGCTTTGACCTTTGGGCAAATGAACGAAGGTTCCTGGAACTGCAACGATTGTCTGCTTGTCAAGCTGGTACTCAACCTCACCTTCAAGAATGTAGTGTGCTTCGTCGTTTTGTTCCTGAAAGTGGGGTGGTGTCATGCTTTGCGGTTGCAGTACTACCTCGGTTAGCGAATATGCTCCACCTGTATCTTCTCCCACAGCTAAAAAGGTGTAGAAGTCACCCAAAGCCAAATATGTGGAACCCTGACCTGGCTGAACTATAGTGCTTTTGGGATTGAGTGCCATTGTGATTCTCCTTCTGCTTGAAAAAAATTTGTCTTACAGCGGTTTTCTGTAAGGTGGGCATTGCTCACGAATACCTTAAATGTGCATTACATGGGCTTTTAGGAGCAATGCCCACCCTACGATTTGTGGTCTAATCATGTGAAAAGCGCTGTAAACTGGAAGAGCCTTTATTTTTAATAGATGTAGTTTAAATCAACTTATGCCAAGAGCAAAAGTTGTGAGAAAAGTCTTTGCAATCCAGTACGAGTACGTGTCTTTCCACGCATCAACTTGAAGAATCGATACTAACTTACACCCGTACATTTCTGATTTTGTCAAAAATACCCTGACAAACTCCTAAATTTCAGGTTAAATGTTTCCAGATAAGCGCCTAGAGAAAGTTGTCAGGTACGATTTGTGACACAAGAACAAAAAGCCTCTCGTTCTGTTGCCGGAATTGCGGGAATTGTTGCCGCCGGTACTTTAATTAGCAAAGTTGTCGGTCTAGTGCGGCAGCAAGCAATTGCTGCTGCTTTTGGTCTTGGTGTCGTGGCTGATGCCTATCAATATGCCTACGTTATTCCCGGTTTTCTTTTGATTTTACTTGGCGGGATTAATGGACCATTCCACAGTGCGATTGTCAGTGTTTTAGCCAAGCGTAGGCAAGAAGAAGCCGCTCCCTTAGTGGAGACAATTACCACGCTTGTGGGTGCTATACTGCTGGTTCTCACCGTGATTTTGGTTCTTTTTTCTGGAAACCTGATTGACTTGGTAGCACCTGGCTTAAATAAACTGCCACAAGGTGGAATGATAAAGGCGATCGCCATCCAACAGCTCCAGATTATGGCACCAATGGCAATTCTTGCCGGACTCATTGGTATTGGCTTTGGTACTCTCAACGCTGCCAATCTATTCTGGCTTCCCTCAATCAGTCCTCTGTTTTCCAGCATTACCGTTATTATTGGTCTGGGTGTTTTGTGGCTACAGCTGGGTAACAAAATTACCGCTCCTGAAAATGCTGTGTTAGGCGGAGTGGTTTTAGCGGTAGGAACCTTAGCTGGAGCCTTGCTGCAATGGATAGTGCAGCTTGTGGCGCAAGCACGAGCTGGTATGGGTAGCTTTCGCCTGCGATTTAATATCAAACAGCCTGGAGTGAGCGAGGTCATGAAAATTATGGGACCAGCCACCATTTCCTCTGGAATGCTGCAAATTAATCTCTGGGTGATTTTGTTTTTCGCTTCCGGTATTCCATCTGCTGCTTCGGCGATCGCCAGTGCTGGTCTTTTGGTGCAAACACCATTGGGAATCATTTCTAATATGATTTTGGTTCCCCTATTACCGATATTTTCCAAACTGACCGACCCTAAGGATTGGGATGATTTGAAATTACGCATTCGCCAAGGACTCATCCTCTCCGCTTTTACGATGCTGCCTTTGGGTGCTTTGATGATAACCTTGGCGGTGCCAATTGTGCGCGTGGTGTATGAACGGGGTGCTTTCCAAAAAGCAGAATCACAGCTGGTATCTTCGCTGCTTGTCGCTTACGGTACCGGAATGTTTGTCTATTTGGCGCGTGACATTTTGGTTCGGGTATTTTATGCTTTAGGCGATGGCGATACACCGTTTCGCATCAGTAGTGTTAATATCTTTCTCAACGTCCTTTTAGCTTTCTTTTTTATCAATGTTTTGGACTTAGGTGCTCCTGGTTTGGTGTTAACCACTGTAGGGGTAAATCTTAGCTCTACATTAATGCTGTTATGGTTACTAAATCGCAGACTGAATGGATTACCCTGGCAACAGTGGGGTTTGCCAATTCTAGGTTTAACTGCTGGTAGCATAGTAGCTGGAGCAGCAAGCTATGGAACTCTTGAGGTTTTGCAGCGGTTTTTAGGTACAAATGGTTTGCCGATTCAACTGTTGCAATTGTCTCTTGCTGGTTTAGTTGGCATCAGCGTTTTTGCTGTGATTGCCGCATGGATGAAATTACCAGAAGTCAATATTTTTGTATCTCGTCTGCGTCAGCGTTTTTTGAGAAGATAAATGATAGTAGTACAGGTATCGTCTGCACGGTTATGAACATGACACTTTTTAATAAACCGCAGAGGACGCTCCAGAACACAGAGGAAAGAGAAATTACAGAGTTGACAAACAATTTGGGATTGCTGTGTATGCTATAAATTATATCTAAAATATTTGAGTGTAGGCTCACCTAACTGGGTGAAACAGTTTCACCCGCTAGGATAACCTAAGTGCATGAAGGTGAATTTTGTCAAAAAAGAGATTCTAGTACTAGAGAGTATTGATTGCACTTAACTCTAGTAACAAGAAACTTATGAAACTTGCAAAATTATTAACTTCTACACTTGCTGTTGCTTCTGTTGTTCTTTCTGCTGGAATTGCCTCGGCTCAAACTGCTCCAACAACAGCTACAACTCAAGAAGCTGCAACACGCGGTATGAACGGTAGCTATCTTGGTGCTGGTGCTTCTGCTGGCGTGACTAATGGCGGACGAGACAATGATGCAGCTTTATTTGGTGGAAATATTCAAGGACGATTCGCCGTTCCTAATGCGCCTGTTTCACTTCGCGGTTCTGTTCTGTTTGGTGGCGATTCAACCGCAGCTATGCCTTTGTTAACTTACGATGCACCGATCGCTAAAAACACTAACGTTTACATCGGCGGTGGTTACTCCTTCCAGACAGACGAAGGTAAAGCAAGCCAGTTGGGAAATCAGAATGCACCTGTTGTGACCCTTGGCGCTGAATCAGAAGTTGCTAAGAACGTCATCGTGTATGGTGATGCCAAGTGGGGCATTGACGCCTACCAAGGCAGTGACGCTGACGCCGTCAGCTTGCAAACAGGGGTAGGGTTCCGCTTCTAATCCTTCACAGACTCCATCGCGTAAAGAAGGATTCTGATGCAAAACCAAATACACCAGAGCGGTGAAGCTTTTCCTCTGATTTTAGGAGCTTCACCGCTCCTTGTTTGTTGCAGCAAGTGAACACAAGTATTGAATTGAGCAATAAAGCGCACAATATTTCTATTATTTTTTAAAACTACACCTTTTTTACAATTTAAAATTACTGAGATTTATAATTTAACTCTTGTTTATAAGAAAATTTAATTAACTCCTTATTGAGTAACTAATCAATCCTTCTCTTGCTTTTTTATTACTTTTTCAGCAAACCCTAATTAAACAACCGTATACCTGCGCTCCAGAACGCAGAGGAAGAGAGAAACAGAGGAGGAATGATTTCATAGTAGCCATCATCAACTGCGTACACCCTTCGGGTATGTCCTGAGTCCTTACGGACACGCTACGCGTTCGCATGATTGCGTGCGCTTTGCGCTTACAGCAGTCGCCTGGGTCGGAAAACCCTCCTGCATAGCGCTGCTTCACCACGACAGATGAAAATTTATTTTTTCTTCTGCGTTCTGCGTTCCTAGCTGCGGAGTTCTATTTTCAAGTCAGACTGAGAAGTGCATAAGTTGATTTTGCTTACATTTACAAATTATTTAGATACCACCAGAGCCTAATTGAATACCAAGAAAAAACATATGGTAGAACTATCTGCTCTCAGCAAAAATCGACCAGAAACTTTGTCCGAAGTAAATGCATTACTAGACCAAGTGCGCCGCAGCCGCATACAGTACTTTCCTTCGCCAACAGATTGGCGAGACGAAGTCCTTTACTTTCTCTTACCTGATAGGTTTAGTGACGGAAAAGAGGCTTCACGAGAACTACTGAGACGTAATGAAATCATAGATTTACGTAAAACAGCAGATCGACCAGATTGGAACTGGAAACAATGGGCGGATTCTGGTAAACGCTGGCAAGGCGGTACTATCAATGGAATTCGTGGAAAATTAGATTACTTGCAAAATTTAGGAGTCACAACTCTGTGGGTTGGTCCAGTCTTCAAACAGCGTGTTCGTCTTGATAGTTACCACGGTTACGGAATCCAAGACTTTCTTGAGGTTGATCCCCGCTTTGGAACACGTCAAGACCTAAAAGATTTGGTCAAAGAAGCCCATGACAAAGGGATACATGTCATTCTTGACATCATTATCAATCATTCGGGTGATAATTGGGGATACGTAGAACCTGGTAAGGAGTTGAAAGACGCCCGTAATGTGCCTCCTTATTTGCCTTGGCCCGATTTTTACGGCAATCCCAATAATTCCTCTAACAGCGGGTGGCTTTTAGCTTGGCGGGACGAGTTTGAAAAAGGATTTACAACTAACGGACAGGATATTAAAGGTCTCCATGAAGGAGTTTGGCCCCGTGAATTGCAAAACCCAGAGATATACACTCGTGCTGGTAACGGTAGCTTGGGAAGCGGTGACGTAGGAGACCCTCATGCCGAAAATAAGCGTACTGACTTTTTTAGTCTAAAGGATTTCGCTCTGGATACTCCCAATACACTTTCATTTCTTGCGACTTGTTTTAAGTATTGGATAGCGCTAACAGATTGCGATGGTTTCCGTATTGACACCGTCAAACACATTTCATTGGAAGATGCACGTAATTTCTGTGGTGGAATTCGTGAATTTGCAGAAACATTGGGTAAACGCAATTTCTTTTTAGTCGGTGAACTTGCGGGCGGTGACGATGTTCAAGATTTTTATATAGACCGATTGGCAATATTGCAACGTAACCTTAGCGCTGCTTTAGATATTGGTCAAGCAAGAACCACTCTAACTGATGTGGGCAAAGGATTGCGTCCAGGAAGCGATTACCTCAACTTATTTGCAGAAAATACTCAAGACTTTGGGTCACACCGCAGCCTTGGGAATCGCCATGTCTCAATTCTAGATGACCACGACCATGTGTTCGGTAAGAAACTAAGATTCTCTGCTGAAATTCCCGATGACTCTCCGGTGAAAGATCATCAGGTTGTTGCAGCTTGTGCTCTCCAACTCTTCACTCTGGGAATTCCCTGTATCTATTACGGTACAGAACAAGCTTTTGCTGGTCCTGCCCAATCACAAGTCCAGTTTATTCGTGGCGAAGGCTGGATAGAAGGTAGCTTCAATGACCGCTATTTGCGAGAAACAATGTTTGGTGCCTCACATCCACGCGCTAATCACGAAAACAACGATTTGGATACCCAAGTCAACAGCGCAGACACTACATTACCAGGGTTTGGAGCCTTCGGTACCGCAGGCAAGCACTGCTTTGATACCAATAGTCCTGCTTATGTACGGATTGCCACCTTATGCAAAGCACGAGTTGAGAATCTCATTTTGCGCGTTGGTCGGCAATATCAGAGACAGATACGTCTTCCTGGAACGGGATTTGAGTTTCCCAAAGCGGGTGAGCTCATAGCTTGGTCTCGGATTCTTGATAACCTAGAAGCTATTTGCATAGTCAACCCCAATGGTGCTGCTACTCGGGGAGGAGATGTAGTGGTAGCCGCAGAATTATGTCCCGAGGGAACAGAGTTCGAGGTTATTGTTAACACTGCCGAAGCTGCTGTTGGCAGTCACTTTGGTGGAGCACACCGAAAAAATTCGACGGTTCCAGTGAAAAGGCTAGGTGATACCGCTTTTATTGAAATCCGTGATGTTCCCCCAGCAGAGGTGCTTGTACTGGTTAAGAAATTGTAGAGTTGGTTAAAGGTAGTATCCAAATTTTTGCGATTGCCCAAGGGGCACTGCGCAGAGCGCAATCGCACGAGCGTGTTCTCTGAAGTACAACGTTGTTATCTAAAAGTCAGACAGAAAGCCCTTTTTACTTCTGACTTCTGACTTCTGACTCAGGAATTGCTGCTGTATTCATTCTCAAGCCATGATCACTAACGAAAAATAGTGGTCTTCTTTTTGAACAGCATCTCGCAGGACTCCTTCTTTCTTGAAACCAACTGATTGGTAAACGTGCCTAGCGCGTTGGTTGTGTTCAAAGACATCTAACCAAAAACGATGAGCATTATACTCTTCAAAAACCTTTTTAATAAGGATGTATAATGCTCTTTTGCCGTATCCTAGTTCTGGCTGAGCAATAACAATTCGAGTTAAATCGAAGGATAAAGCTTTTGAACTCATCCCTCGCTTCCTGAGAGAAAATAAATTCAATATCTTTTGATTCAGCGTGTCGTAATTTTATCATGCCTTATTAGTACCTTTTAGTTATGTGTCAGGCAAAATCTTGGCAAATCGATGTCTACAGCTTCCACTCCTGAATGTGTGGCTATGTTGCAAAATCCCGCTATTCGTACTCCTATTGCTATCAGTCTTGGCGCAATTGCTGGCGCACTCTCGCGCTATTACCTCGGTTTGTGGTTCAATCAGGTTTTTGGTACAGGGTTTCCGTATAGTACGCTCATTATTAATATGAGTGGTTGTTTTGTTATGGGTTTCTTTACGACACTGTCACTGGGACGATTGATTACGATTCATCCTGAAGTCCGACTGCTAGTAACTACAGGATTTTTAGGGGCTTATACTACCTTTTCAACTTATGAGTTGGATACAGCTAAACTACTTCAACAACGTAGCTTAGAAATTGGTTTATTATACTGGCTGGGCAGTGCGGTATTAGCAATGGTATGCCTCCAATTAGGAAATTCTTTGGCTGAATTTATACGTATTAAAGAAGAATAATAACTGTTCTGAATAACTGGAATTCAATCAATATTTACCTGATAAGTAGAGCTGACTTTTGACGCCATGTGGAAAAATCCACGAAAAACCTAATCCCCTAGGGCGTGTTTTCAAACTCGTTATATCCTAAGAAATAGGCGATTGCCCAAGGGGCAGTGGCGGAGCGAATCGCTTTGTTGGAATGATGAACCGAGGAGACTTAAGTAAGGAACAGTGGGAGAGGTTAAAACCGCTACTACCACCACAAAAACCCAGAACGGGTAAGCCAAATTCTGACCATCGCACGGTGATCAATGGCATTCTCTGGATACTTAGAACCGGGGCACCGTGGGTACACAGGTCGTCGCAACCGTAATTATCTACGCCGCAGTGGTATCCGTTTAACCATTCCACGACTCTGGAATCAACCCCGTCGCGGTCCTAAAGCCTTTGAAATCTACCGTCAACGCAACGTTGTTGAACGTACTATCAACAGACTCAAACAATTTCGCCGCATCGCTACCCGATATGAAAAGCTTGCAGCAAACTATACAGCTATGCCAAGCGATCGCCTCCATTATTCTGTGGTTATAGTTTGAAAACACGCCCTAGCCCCCTGACCTACAAGGGTTGGGGCTAAGGTAAGAGCCTCTCTCCTACGAGGAGAGAGGAATGGAAGCGAGGTTTTCCACATCCCCTGAAAACTAAGATAAGTAGATAGGTAGAAATAAAGAGAGATAGATTAAGAAAATTAAAAACACCTCAGACTCTTACCAATAGCTAATGAGAGTCCTAACAAGTTTACTTTATTTTTACGACCTACTTAGGCGATCGCCTCAGCGTTATGATTCAAAAAATATGATAACATTTTTGCTAAAAATATTCCTAATTCTATACTAATAAACCCTAATATCGGACTACCACACCAATAAAATATTGCAGGTAGATACTTTTTAGTATGTAACAAATTTGAAGTATCTAAAGCATAAGTAGAAAATGTAGTGTAAGAGCCTAAAAAACCAACTGCAACTAACAGATTTAACTGAGGAAAAATTGCTAGCTTTGATGTAAGGGTAATAAAAAAGCCCATCAAAAAAGCGCCAGTGATATTGATGAAAAAAGTTCCATAAGGAAACGCCGTTCCTAACCAACGCGCAAAAAAGATAGTCAGGTAATAACGACTCAGCGCACCTGGAACTGCTCCCAAACTGATTGCGATGAGAGCGTAAGTTGCAGAGTTCATACAAGTCAGTAACCGCCAAAGGATTTGTTAGTTCAGCCATGTTTTACCTGAATGGCTAATAAACATTCTAAAAATACGACCAAACAATGACAATTTTGTCAATACCTACAAATCGTGTAAGCTTGCCAATACGGTTCGGTTAGCTTGTTTATCACGCCGTAAAAAAGGGGCTATTTTCCTTCTTTACCCCCAATTCATTGGCGATCGCCGCTAGGTGGGGGGATTTTATCCGAACTGTATAGGATAGCCTGCGGGAATAAAACATCATTTTTTTACCGGAGATGGTGCTAATAGCCCAGACAACGCACCTAATGAACCTGTTCCAAGAGCAGTTAAAAGTTCAGGGGTTGGTCTATTACTTACCTGTAATGCAATTGCCCCAATCAGACAACCTAATACAGTTGATGTCAGTCCACCAACAATTATACGGTAAATCCAAAAGTCTGTTTCTATAGGTTTTTGTGAAATATTGAAGTTATGAACTTCTGCTCTACCAATGTTTTGTTGTACGATTTCCTCACTTTGAAAAGCGTTACCAATTGGTTGTTTAATTTCACTGGCTAAAGGCTGTTCGGTTAGGGGTTTATTTCCATTGTTAGTACTCATCAGTAAATCCTTTTTGCTGTTTCAATAAAACGTCATCTATTTCTTTAATAGAATCAGAAAAATTGGCTTATGCACTTTTACAGTGCTTTTCAATTAAATAAACCACCCGGTAGACGCTGTTCGATGCCTTTGCCCCTACGAAAATCTGTGGTTCGATTCACTGAAAATAGTTGTAAGTCCAATACGGTTTAGTTAAGAAAAGTGATCTGAGCCAGGCAAGCAGGGAGCCTAGGGGGTGCAGGGGGAAACAAAAAAGGCTTATCACCAAGCTTATTGCACTATATATCTAAGATTTTTTTCATCACTTTAATTTATAAATTTGAATAAAAATAGTATTTGATTTTATCAACTGACCTATTTAAAGTAAACATTAAGCAGCTTATTGATGGCTGCAATCAAAGCAAAGCCACGGAAGTCAAATGAAAAAACCAAATTTAAAAAAACTCACTCATTGGGTTGTAGCAGCAGTATTTCTAGTATTTGTAGCAGGATTTTCTCTGCTTGACCAACCCAACGCTACTGCTCAATCACTCACACCATCAGTACCCACACAATCCACAGAGACTCCAATCGTATCTCCAGCTGCATTGCCAACAGAGTCTGTAACAGCAAACGTTAGACGTTTACTACAAACCAAAGAATGTGTCGGGTGTAACCTAATTGGGGCAGACTTAAAAGGGGCAAACCTGCAAGCGGCAAACTTGGAAGGTGCGAACTTGCAAGGTGCGGACTTAGAAAAGGCTAACTTACAGTCAACAAATTTGCTAGCAGCAAACCTTCAAGGAGCAGACTTAGGCAAGGCAAACATAGCCAGAGCAAACCTGCAAAGAGCGAACCTATTTGACGCAGACTTAGAAAAGGCAAATTTAACAGATGCGAACATAGAAGGAGCAAACCTACAGGGGGCTGATTTGGAAGGAGTAATAAGACCCCAAGGATTGATCACTCAGTAATGAAAAGTGGGTAGCTGTAGCACTACTATTCCAAAAAATCCATAGTTTGTTGTTTCCCCCTGATAACCAAATACGCTTGGTGATAAGACCAAAACCCTTATCAGGAACACAATGTAAAGACGCGCCATGGCGCGTCTCTACACGTGATTTTTTACACAGCAATCTTAAGTGAACCGTATTGATTTATGACGCTAGGTTTAGTTTCAGCTTGTGGTTTGAGGACGAACCGTGAAAAGTCAGGTCATCCAACCCTTGAGACACCCAATCGCCGTAGTAGGTGTTTTCCAAAATATAAAGATTTATAAATTTACTACTCATATTTCCTAGATTGACAGAGAGGATACATATTTCTGATAAGTTTTTCTGTAGTCAAGATAAGGCAAAAGGTAACGCGTAGAAATTGAGATACGTTTGTTGATAGCTTTGACAGTGAAACTGAGAAGACTTTACAAAACTTAACAATATCATGGTAACTTCACAAACTTAGTATAAAGAATTGACAGCATAAGGGAAATACAGTCAACAATAACCATAGCCAAAGCTAGAGTTTCGCTAACCTATGCAGCCGATTCGCACTTTTAATGTTTCCCCTTCACTACCGCAGCGACTTGAGCCGCTACGGAAGTTGGCATATAACTTGCACTGGGATTGGAACGTTGAGACGAAAGATTTATTCCGTCGCTTAGACCCCGACCTGTGGGAATCTAGTCGTCACAACCCAGTTTTGATGCTTGGTACCATTAGCCAAGCGCGTCTTTCGGAAGTTGTGGAAGATGAAGGCTTCCTGGCGCAAATGGACCGCTCTGCTCGTCAGTTAGAGGATTATTTGCAAGAGCGTACTTGGTACCAAAAACAGCGGGGTCAAAAGCAAAAAGAATACTACGCCTATTTCTCGGCTGAGTTTGGGCTTGTAGATTGTTTGCCCATCTACTCTGGAGGTTTGGGAGTTCTCGCTGGGGATCACCTCAAATCTGCTAGTGACTTGGGGTTACCATTAGTTGGTGTGGGCTTACTCTACCAACAAGGTTATTTTGCTCAATATTTAAACGCCGATGGTTGGCAGCAGGAACGCTACCCAATCAACGACTTTTACAATATGCCTTTGCACCTGGAACGCAATCCTGATGGTTCAGAATTGCGGATTGCGGTAGATTATCCAGGGCGCATCGTATATGCAAGGGTTTGGCGTGTACAGGTGGGATCGGTGCCTCTGTATATGCTAGACACTAACATTGAACCGAATAACGCTTACGACCAAGACATCACAGATCAGCTTTACGGTGGCGATATCGATATGCGTATCCACCAAGAAATTATGCTGGGGATCGGTGGTGTCCGAATGCTAAAAGCGCTAGGATACAATGTGACTGCCTATCACATGAATGAAGGTCATGCGGCTTTTTCTGCCCTAGAACGTATCCGCATCCTGATTCAGGAAGAGGGGCTAAGTTATACCGAAGCCAGACAAGTGGTCGCTTCTAGTAATATCTTTACCACTCATACGCCAGTGCCAGCGGGAATTGACTTGTTCTCCCCAGACAAAGTGTTGCACTACCTGGGACGCTATGCTGAGATTTTTGGCTTGAATAAAGACCAATTTTTAGCTTTGGGGCGCGAAAATACTGGTGATTTGTCTGGACCTTTCAGTATGGCGGTGCTGGCGCTGAAAACGGCAACATTTTCTAACGGTGTAGCACAGCTGCATGGTGTGGTTTCGCGGCAAATGTTTAAGGGTTTGTGGCAGAATGTGCCAGTAGAGGAAGTGCCGATTACCGCAATTACTAACGGCGTTCATGCCCGCTCTTGTGTCTCTAAATCGACTCAGGAGTTGTACGATCGCTATCTTGGACCAAGCTGGTCATCAGCAGCAACTGATAACCCTTTGTGGGAACGGATGGACGCTATCCCCGATGAGGAGTTGTGGCGCAATCATGAACGCTGTCGTTTGGACATGGTTTTGTACGTGCGCGAGCGTTTGGTGAAGCATTTGCGAGATCGTGGTGCTTCTCCCTCAGAAATTGCCTCTGCACAAGAAGTTCTGGATCCAAATGTTCTCACTATCGGCTTTGCCCGTCGCTTTGCAACCTACAAACGTGCCACCCTATGGATGCGGGATGTTGAGCGAATCAGGCGGCTTTTGTTAGCTAATAAAGACCGTAAGTTACAATTTGTCATCTCTGGTAAGGCACACCCGAAAGATATTCCAGGTAAAGAACTCATCCGCGATATCAATCATTTTATTGAAGAACAAGGCTTGGAAAAGCAGATAGTGTTTGTTCCTAACTACGACATTCATATAGCCAGATTGATGGTGGCGGGTTGCGATGTCTGGTTAAATAATCCCCGGCGTCCACGGGAAGCCTCCGGTACCAGTGGTATGAAGGCGGCGATGAATGGATTGCCGAATTTAAGCGTACTAGATGGTTGGTGGGATGAAGCTGATTATGTCCGCACCGGTTGGGCAATCGGACACGGGGAAATGTATGACGATCCCAATTACCAAGATGAAATAGAGGCAAATGCCCTGTACGATATCCTAGAAAAGGAAGTCGTGCCTTTATTCTACGACCGAGATGTCGATGGTTTGCCTCGCCGGTGGATTGACAAAATGAAGGATGCAATCCAGTTAAATTGTCCGTTCTTTAACACGGCACGGATGGTGCGAGAATATGCAGAGCGGGCTTATTTTCCAGCAAGCGATCGCTACCACACTCTCACTGTCGATAACTACGCCCCAGCTAAAGAATTAGCTCATTGGAAAGATAACCTCACCGCACACTGGTACGACATCAAAATCAAAGATGTTAACGTATCTTCAGAAGCAGATATTAAGGTTAACCAAACCGTTAACGTCAAAGCCAAGATTGACTTGGCAACTTTGACGAACGATGATGTGCAGGTGGAACTTTACCAAGGTGCTATTGATGCCAGTGGCGATATTATCAACGGTGTACCTGTGGTAATGGATTACCAAGGCGAGGATAAGGACGGATTGGGTATTTACACGGCTGACGTCGTGTATAATACCTCTGGTTTGCAAGGCTTGTCTCTGCGCGTGGTGCCAAAACACAAACACCTCTCTAGTCCTTATGAGCCAAGGCTGATTGTTTGGGCACAGTAAACAAGTAAAAAGTAAAAAATAAAAAGAAATTCTTTTGACTTTTAACTTTTTACTTTTGACTTTTTGAGGGGATGACAATGTAGCCAGTGGTGCGATCGCCAAGTACCAGGTTACGTTGTTCACCCCAATACCACCAGTAGGCTGCTACATAAGCACAAATGAGGCTATCGAGTTTGTCTTCGACTTCTTTGAGGGCTGCGCCTGTGGTGGGAATTTCGGGAAGGAAGGAACCACAGAGGCGCAGAGAACACAGAGGAGGATGCAGGGTGGGTAAGATTTCTGTAATGTAATTGTAGAGTTTGATCAGTTCTAAGCGGCGATCGCTGAGGCGTCCTTTTTTATATTTGAGAATTCGTTCTAAGCCAAATAAATGAACTATGGCTGGATGGGGAAAGACTTCTATTTGATATCTACCAGGTTTTTGTGGTTCGATGGTTGGTGCGTGAGCAAAACCACGCGATTCTAATTGTAAGCCAAATTTTACTGTTCGTTCTGCAAAGGGTAAGCCGAGATTTGCCGGGTAGCATCCAGCGTGATATTTGCCAAAATGTTTGTGCGTGAGTTTGTCCGGTAGGCGGCTTCCAGTAGCGTTGGGGATGAGGGTGGGTGCGTCTACGGCGATGATGGCGGGTTCGTCTGATGTAACGCAAGTATCAATCCAGGTAAGAATATCTGCAATGAATTCTTTGCGATCTAAGTCTTGTATTTGCAGTTTTCCATCGATTAATTGTAAATAGCATAAGCCACTGGGTTGCGATTTCCACCCTAAGTCAATTCCGAGAAATTTCATTGTTGAGCTGGGGATTGGGGATTGGGGATTAGTTTCAAACCACAACACAAAGTAGGGTGTGCCGTGCCGTAAACTGATGTGCAGATTATATGCTAGTGCTTAGCGCTGCCCACGTTACAGTCGAAAACTAAAATACATATTTGATTATTTTTGTCAATGCATAAGTCCTAAACTGGTTAAAAAAAAATCAAAATAATTTGATGCGTGTTATTACCAAAAGAACAGAACTGGAAAAATGACGAGTGGTTTGAAAACTCCTAGCACATACTACATAGAGTTAATTAATACCTTTCGTCCGCGCCCTATCACCAATGAGGCTGAGTTAATCGCTACGCAGAATCGGATGAATTTTATCTTGGATAAGGAAAATGTTACACAAGATGATAGAGATTATCTGAAGGTGCTTGGAACTCTTGTTTAGGATTATGAACAGCAACACGAACCAATACCTATTCTCAAAGGTGTTGAACTCCTTAAAGCGTTGTTAGAAGAGTCTAATCTTCAGCCTAAAGATTTGGCTCACATCTGTGAAAGCGAGTCTACTGTTTTAGATATCCTAAATGGCAAACGTCAACTTAGTGACAATCAAATCAAAGAATTGGCTGCTTTTTTCAAAATATCCCCAAGTTACTTTGTTGGGGATATTTTCTAATGTATCTCTATTTCTACTAGCAAGTGAAGATAGGGCAAAGAGCGAAAAAGATATGCTTTCAACATTAATGATTGAATCGGCTAAGCTCAATTATGAAAACTGGCAAATACCAGAAGGTTCACTTGTACGCTTAACACATATGCAAGAAGAAGACTTATATTTTTTGTATATGTGGTTTATGGAATCACAAGAAGCCCGGATGACCTGTAAACCAATTAAAAATCTTTCTCTTGAACAGTGGAAACAACAATTTAGAGAAAGCAAACCTTGTAAATTGGCAGTTCGTAGAATAACAGATAATCAATTGATTGGTCGTATCAGTTGCTTTAATTTCAATATTAGAAATCGCTCTGTGGAAATTGGATATCTTACGGGTTCACCCTATCGAGGACAAGGTTACACCAAGCAGGTTCTGCAATTACTTATTGATTATTTATTCAATACAATAGGGCTAAATAAGGTGATGGCGCAAACAGGCGCTTTCAATCAAGCTTCAATTGCTTTATTAACCTCTCTGGGATTTCAACAAGATGGTCGCTTACGCCAGCATCATGAATTGGATGGGAAGTTGTATGATGATTTCATTTTCAGTATTTTAGCGGAAGAATTTTGTATTTAAAGAAATAAGAACCACAGATGGACACAGATGGACACAGATAAATAATTACTTCATTCAAACGAGAAGCGCTATATTGTGGAACCTGAATCACTAGATGCAGTTATTGAATTTCGACAGATTAACTGTCAGCAGCAAAAGTAGATGTAACGGAGAGTTAATCTGTTGTCCCACAGATCATTTATCCGTTACATCAATTATTTTATCCGTTGTAAAAAGAAGCGCGAATTAAAAATGATTTACTTAAGTGACAGGTGACAACTGAAGATTTGCTTCCTCCTGCTGTGGTGCTTGCTTTTGTTGCTTCCAAGCTTCCAGTTGTTCTTCTAGTTGCGCCTTGACTTCATGACGGAAAGAAAAGAAGTGTTCGCCAAAACTCAAAGCTGCTAAGTAATCATAAACTAAATGCGGTTTCTTAAATGCGATCGCCAGTAATTGCCACCAGAAGAGCAAACGAGTTGAGCGAACCACACCTTGACGCCAGCAAACTATCGGGAACAGACGCAGTTCGTGCCAAGTGAGGGGGCGTTTGCCCTTAGGACGCTTACCCTCCATCATGTTAAAGTGGCGGAACGTGCGCTTAAGATACAGCATTGGCTCATACATGTTCCAGAAAGTATCAATATACTCCCTGACAATTTCTTCCAAGGGACGAGTCGGGACAAAGTTCATCAAACCTTTCTGGGAACCCAAGAAATCCATCAATCCTTCTTGTAACCGTTCCTCCTGCTTGAGACGGTTCCACATTGCTGTATTATGCAATGCTTGCAGCAAATTAAGGTGAGCTTGTGGAATTCCTGTTTCTTCTACAAATGCCTGAATGCGCTGTCCTGCACCCGTTTTTTCGCCATCAAAACCGAGAATGAAGCCAGACATAATCTGTAATCCGGCTCGCGTAATCTTATCACAAGATTCTACCAGAGACTGGCGTGTATTTTGTTCTTTATGGGCTACGGCTAAACTGTCTACATCTGGTGTTTCAATGCCCATAAATACCATCGTGAACCCAGCTTGCACCATCAAGTCTATCAACTCGTCATCCTCTGCTAAATTCAAAGATGCTTCTGTCAGCAGAAGAAACGGGTAGTTGCGCTCTTTCATCCAGGGAATCAAAGCACGCAGGAAAACTTTGGCATTGCGCTTATTACCAATGAAGTTGTCGTCCACGACAAAAACCAAGCGTCGCCAGTTCATTTGATACAAGACTTCAAACTCAGCCAGCATCTGTTCTGGCGTTTTTGTGCGCGGTTTACGACCAAATAAGTTGATGATGTCACAAAACTCGCACTGGAACGGACATCCCCGCGAAAATTGCACTGTAATTGCCAAATAAGCATCCAAATCTAGCAAGTCAAAGCGCGGTACTGGTGTGTGAGTGACATCGGGTTTTTCTGGAGAGCGGAAAATTCCTCGTTCTTCACCTCGTGCTAAAGCTTCCAAAAACATGGGGATGGTACATTCCCCTTCATCAAGAATGAGATAGTGAGCTCCTGCATCCAAAGCAAATTCTGGTACTGATGTCGCGAAAGGACCACCCACTGCAACTTTTTTCCCTAACGCAACTCCTTTTTGAATTAACTCCCACAAATCTTTTTTCTGGATAATCATTGCAGAGATTATCACCATGTCGCACCATGCCCAGTCGTCGTCTGTCTCTAGACGGACATTGCGGTCAACCAAGCGGATTTCCCAATCAGCAGGCAACATTGCTGCCACTGTGATTAACCCCAGGGGCGGATTAGTTGCACGTAACCCTGCTAAATCAAGCGTCTCCTGGTAAGACCAGAAGGAATTGGGCATTATTGGCCAGAGTAGTAAAGCTTTCATAAAGCACACACCTCTGAGTGTAAAAAAAGTTAACTAACTTCAAGGTTACTGCTGCATTCTCTCAAAAAACCTTAAAATTTGTCGATTTTTGTAAAGGGAAGCTGAATAAACGTAATTGTAACAACAGATAACATGAGGTATGTAACAAATAAGTTATTTGTCGGACAAAAGATAAACCATCTGCTACATGCGCTACATAATCCGTTGCCAGTCTTTGCGTGAAATATAAAGAAATGCCAAACTAAAAAAATCAGTTGTATTCTCGCTATTGTCGGAGTTGAAAAAACTATCTTGAAATCTATGGGCAGGCAACGAGTTCTTTCTGGAGTTCAATCAACTGGCAATCTACATTTGGGCAATTACTTGGGTGCAATTCGCAACTGGGTAGAAATCCAAAGCCAGTACGAAAATTATCTCTTCATAGCCGATTTACACGCCATTACCGTGCCACACAAACCGGCAGAACTGGCGTCAAATACCTACACCCTCGCTGCTTTATATTTGGCGTGTGGGCTTGATTTAAACGACTCGACAATCTTTGTGCAATCTCATGTCCCTGCCCATAGTGAACTGACTTGGTTGCTTAACTGTATCACACCTCTTAATTGGCTCCAGGACATGATCCAGTTCAAGGAAAAGGCTCTCAAGCAAGGAGAAAATGTTGGTGTTGGCTTACTAGACTATCCAGTGCTGATGGCGGCGGATATCTTACTGTACAATCCTGATAAAGTACCAGTGGGTGAAGACCAAAAGCAACACTTGGAACTGACGCGGGATATTGTTAACAGGTTTAATCACCAATTTGCCAAACCGGATCAGCCAGTTTTGAAATTACCAGAACCTATGATTCGTAAAGAAGGCGCGAGGGTGATGAGTTTGACGGATGGTACGAAGAAAATGTCGAAGTCCGATCCGTCAGAATTGAGTCGGATCAATTTGCTAGATTCGCCTGATGAGATTGCCAAAAAGATTAAGCGCTGTAAAACTGACCCGATTCGTGGTTTAGAATTTGACAATCCAGAGCGTCCTGAAAGTAACAACTTATTAACACTGTATATGCTGCTTTCTAGTAAGACAAAGGAAGAGGTAGCGGCTGAGTGCCAGGATATGGGATGGGGGCAATTTAAGCCTTTGTTGACGGAAACGGCAATTAACGCCCTCAAACCTATCCAAGAGAAATATCAGGCGGTGACGAACGACAAAGGCTATCTAGAGTCGGTGTTGCGGGATGGAAAGCAAAAAGCAGAGGCGATCGCCAACCAAACTCTCAATCAAGTAAAAGCTGCGATGGGTTATTCTATGCCCCTATGAGCTTTTCTGTCTACGGTATATTGTGCTATAGCAGTACCTACAGACTGAAATCGTCATTGTTATGCTGGATACCATAAATCCAACTGCTTTAACTTCTTTTCGTACAGCAGCGAAAACTGGTCAATTCCTGATTACCGCCGAGGTGACACCACCGAAAGGCGGTAATCCAGAACACATGGTAAGAATGGCGGCGACCCTTAAGGGGAGGGTTCATGCCGTCAATATTACCGATGGTAGCCGCGCGGTGCTACGGATGTCTTCATTAGTCGCATCGGCAATTTTGTTACAAAACGGCATCGAGCCAATTTGTCAACTTGCTTGTCGCGATCGCAATCGTATTGGTTTGCAAGCTGACCTCATGGGCGCTCATGCCTTGGGTATTTACAACATATTAGCTTTGACTGGTGACCCGGTGAAAGCAGGCGACCATCCCGACGCTAAGGGTGTGTTTGACTTGGAAGCGGTGCGCCTGCTGCAACTGATCCAAAAACTGAATCACGGCGTTGACTGCAACGAAAAACCTCTGACTGATGGTGCGCTGGACTTATTTCCTGGTGCAGCGGTCGATCCGCAATGTGCCAGTTGGTCTGGTTTGCAAAGTCGGTTTGAGCGCAAATTAGCAGCGGGAGCCCAGTTTTTCCAAAGTCAGCTGATTACAGATTTTGAGCGGCTAGAAAAGTTTATGGACAAAATAGCCGCAGGTTGTAATAAACCAATTTTGGCGGGAATTTTTCTGTTGAAATCAGCGAAAAACGCCCAATTTATCAATCGGTGTGTACCGGGGGTGAATATTCCCGATCACATAATTGATAGGTTAGCGCAAGCAAAAGACCCCCTTGAGGAAGGGATGAAAATTGCCGCTGAACAAGTGCAGATAGCGCGTCAATTGTGTCAGGGTGTGCATATGATGGCGGTCAAGCGCGAAGATTTGATTGTGCCAATTTTGGATATGGCGGGCGTTGCGCCAGTTAACCTGGTTGTAACAAAGTAAACACAAAGCATTTTTAAGCAAAGCAGCTGGGATAACCAGCTGCTTTGGTGTATACGGTTGAGGGGTGATATCAAGTTTTATTGATTACCCGTAAGATCTGTAGGGGCACGAAGCTTTGCTCATACGTGTCAACTTAAGCCAAAACCCTTGTAAAATCTCGTTTCCAGGTGGAACCTGGAAATGGGGTTCAAGCGGCTCTGCCGCGAGTAAGAGAGGCAGCAGCCCTCCCAATGGTATTCCCAATCAGAGACTGGGAACAAGGCACCCGTAATAAATATCTGTAGGGGCACAGCAAAGCTTCGTGCCTCTACAACGTGTTGCATCCAAACGAGAACCGATATATATAGGACTTACGCATTGAGAAAAATGGCTATATGTGTATCATGACTGATGGGCGAAATTTAAAATGCGATCGCCTACGGCGGGGGCTTTGCGCCATCGCGAATCAGTAGGGGCAATGAAATGGCAGATAATACTTAATGTTGGGTAGATTTAGGGTTCGGACGAAGAAAGCTATTAGTAAGCCATCCACCGCAAAGTGTAACCTCGACACGTACACTTTATTCTTGCTGGCAGAATCAAAATATCCAGGCTGCACAAGGTTAGCAGAAATAATGGAAGATTTGTCTCATGATAGTGTGAATAGATTTTTGCTACGTGAGCGGTATGAACCCAAGGATTTATTTGATGAAGTCAAATTAAACATCAACTTGCTAGGCGGGACACTAAGTGGAGACGATACGGTAGTTGATAAACCACATAGCGATCCAAAAATAACAGAATTAATTGCTTACTATTATTCGGGAAGACATCATCGTGCCGTCAAAGGGATTCAGTTAATTACCTTGTATTACACCGACTTGTCAGGTAAATCTGTACCGAGAAATTATCGCATTTATAACAAACAAGAGGGAAAGACTAAAAATGATTATTTACGAGACATGATTGCGGAGGTTTTGACTTGGGGTGTAAGTCCAAAAACTGTAACTACTGACGCTTGGTATGCGAGCCAAAAAAACCTAAAATTCTTTAATAGACTTGCGGATTGGAGTTTTTAACTGGAATAGCTAAAAATCGCTCATGTTCAGTTGATGGTAAGAATTTTACTCAAGTCCAAAATCTAGAAATTCCCGAAGTTGGTTTAATAGTGTATCTGAAAAATTTTGGGCAGGTGAAGGTATTTCGGAGAAGTTTCAAAAACGAAACTTCTAGATATTACATTATGTACATTTCTGAAAAAGATGCACTAAATCTAATTTCTAGAGCAGAGTTCAAGGAATTACATTCAATACATTGGGGAATTGAGTGTTACCACAGAGCTATTAAACAAGTATGTAGTATCGGTCAATTTATGGTAAGAACAACTGAGGCTTTTTCGTACTCATTTTTTTAGCGCCATTCGAGCTTTTACACAATTAGAATTAATGCGGGCAGAAGAGTTAATTGAAAACTGGTACGAAATGAGCGCGAAATTTATCTCAACAAGAGTGCTCGCGACTTTATTTTGGAACACCTAACACAGAAGTTAGGCTTGAGTGCAGAGTAGATATTTTCTGTCAATGCGTAAGTTCTAGTATTATTCTTGATGAGTGGTGATTGTAAATTATGTCGAGCTACCGACCGAATCTACCTGATAAAGGGACTCAGGCATTAATTCCTCTCACCCTTTCAAAATGAGCGAACGTACAGTAAATATGCTCGACGTCTAATATACCGTCGAGCATAGACTAGAAGTTAAACACCTACCGTCTCAGAGTATCCACAACGCCCCAAGATCATTTGTTCCTGTGGCTAACCAATCAGCCCTGTCTTGGCGGAAGCTGTCCACCAACCCCCCATCATCTTGTAATATCGCTTGAGTTCCTGCGGTTGTCGTTATTATAAGCTCTGGATCAGATGATCCAACGCCACTACGAACTTCACTAAGTAATCCGATTCCTCCATCAGAACGGGTTCGATCTCCCTTGATTACAACGGTATCTGGAGAAGTGTTGTAGTCAACTATAAGGGCATAGCCGTAGGCATCGTCATAATAATTTCCATTCCCATCACCGACCACAAACATATCTGCTCCCGTTCCACCAATTAGTGTGTCACGATCATTCCCTCCGTATGCGTTACCAGTACCAACGCCGATCAAAATATCATCACCACCGCTAGCTGTGAGCGTGTCATTACCATCACGACCTTCCATTAAGTTTCGATCATTCGCTCCAGTCAATGGGTCATTACTTGAAGTACCAATCCTCGTAGTGTCATAGGGACGACTGAATGAACTTCCTGGCAAGTTCCATGTAGGCATGCTGAACCTCGTATCTAAGAAATAGATTTTCTATTACTACAAAAAATGGAATATGAAATTTCAAGCCGTAAAGTAAAATTACTTATTTTACGA
Organism: Scytonema sp. PCC 10023; assembly: GCF_963920835.1. Taxonomy (NCBI): domain Bacteria; kingdom Bacillati; phylum Cyanobacteriota; class Cyanophyceae; order Nostocales; family Scytonemataceae; genus Scytonema; species Scytonema sp. PCC 10023. Next base: position 69,779 of record NZ_CAWUDP010000017.1, on the reverse strand, counting down.
CTTACGCATTGTCAAAAAATGATTATGTGAATCGAGTCAAATCTTCGGTTTGAACTGTTTTAAGACGCATTATTTTGTCTCAATCATAACTTTCATCTTTAACATACATATGAAACGTGAGAATCTAGTAAAGATTTTGTAAACTTTTTTAAGCAAAAACTCATTAAGGTGGCAGTTTAGTTAATGCATATTATCTTCTGTTTGTACAGTGCGTAAGTCCTAATATAAGCTAATTGAACGCATCTATCTTTAGATATTCTTTACAACAAGTTAATAAAAATACAGGCTCTTATACTTGTTTTCCCTGAAATATATAAGTATATTAATTAACTATATTAATAAATACAAAGCTGCAAATAATGACAGCCCAAAACAGAAACCAAGGGAAAACTCTGTATAGTCGGGCTGCCAGTGGGCTGAAAGCTTCAGTAATGCATTTCTACCAACCGCGTTTTTACATATAAGGTTTATCCAAAATTACTGCCAGCATTACCAAAAGCTGTTTAAGAATGTGAGTTATTTTGAATACTTCAAGTTTCTGCAATTAGGGATGATATAAGAATTCTAGACATAAAATTGAAAAATTAGTATCTAAAAACACTTCAATAAAAAAACTAAGAAAAATTTAAATTAAGTCAAAAATAAATCATTATACATAGGTTTTTACTAGTTCTTTTTAGAGAAATAAGTATTGTTATATACAAAACGTAAAAGGAGACAGATTAAATCTGTTTCAGGAGTTTTTTCCGGAAAGATAATAACCTAACTGAATAGAATTATTAAGAACTAAAATGGGACGCCTGACCACTACGAAAAGGTGTCTTACTAATTACTTATAACCAAAAAACATGAATATAATTATTCGTTTGCTTAGCGCATTCGCTGTTTCTGCGTCTGCGTTAGCTGCCGTTTCTTTTATGGCAAAAGCAGAGGAAGTTACGACTGCTCCTCAACAGAGAACACTACAGAGAATTTGCTCTTTCGACCCAGTAGCAGATTTGTTACCTACTCCACAAAATCAGCCCACTAATTCTCCGTTTTCCTACCTTACGCAACAAGGTTTTATACAAAATCCCGACGGTTCCTGGGTTTGTTATGTGAACGATCCTAAAAAAGAATCGCGCTATTATACTTTGTTCAAAGTGCAACAAATTAATGGAAAAATCGTAGCAAGTTCTTTCCTAGAAAACGGTAGTCTAATTGACGGACAAGATAACCGCAGCTTGGACTTGTTCATGATGCTGATCAAGAATCATACAAATGGAACTCAGGGGAATCGTCAAAGTATACGCAGATATCTCGAAGCTTTTATGTCCCTGGTCAAGCAAGGCAAAGTTCCAGCCTTGCGTCGTGGGTATCTCTTCGACAGCCCAAGCCGTGGATTTGTCTCATACTATCCTCTTACAAGTGGACAAATCAAAGGTACAGCAATCAGTATTGACATCGATATGTTGCGAAAAAATTAGCTTGTAGCGAACATCTATAGCCAGTTGATTTGCTGTCACAGTCGTGTTTCCTATTTTTGCAGTTCAGCTTATTAGAACAATTTAGCTAGAGTTTTTTGCTCAACTACAAGTTGAGTTGCCGATAAAGTTTTTTCTATAGGTCCCAAATTTGCAATCTCATAACCACTCGGATAACTGCTGGTTGGAGAGTCGATAAAGAAATTAGGCTGTTTACGAGGTGGTAATATAACCCTGGATCTACAAAATTGTCTTTAGGTTAGGAATTGTAAAAAGTGTAACCATGTTGACAGTGTCAGGGTTCTCTTGTTAAGTAGCGACCCCATGCCTATAAGGCAGGGGCTTGCTGGTTGACTCCACCTGACCAGACTACTCGTTTAAGGTAAGAGTGAAATAAAATCCAATCCCCCAAAAGCAGGGGGTTTTTGTTTAAGAGGTTATTGTTTCAATGAATAAAGTAGATTTAGCTTTTACCTCAGCACTAGAACAGGCACAGTTAATCCGTCGTCGAGAAGTGTCGCCTTTGGAGTTGGTGGAAATTTATTTAGAACGCATCTCTAGGTTGAATCCCCAACTGGGAAGTTATTTTACAGTGACGGCAGAGCAAGCGATCGCAGATGCCAAAGCAAAAACGGAAATGCTCGCTAGTGCATCAGAACTCCCACCGTTTTTTGGAGTGCCAATTTCTATTAAAGACCTCAACCCTGTTGCAGGTGTTCCTTGTACCTACGGAAATCCTGCCTTACTGAGTAATATCTCTGATTATGATGATGGGGTAGTAACGAGAATTAAGCAAGCTGGGTTTATTCTTCTGGGTAAAACAGCAACTTCAGAACTCGGTTCAACTCCTTACACAGAACCTACGGGATTTCCCCCAGCTAGAAATCCCTGGAATTTGGAATACACCACAGGTGGTTCGAGTGGTGGTGCAGCCGCAGCAGTAGCAGCAGGATTATGCGCGATCGCCCAAGGTTCTGATGGTGGTGGTTCGATTCGTGGACCTGCAGCTTGTTGTAGTTTAGTGGGAATTAAGCCATCAAGAGGACGAGTGACTCATGCGCCAGTAGGCGATCGCCTCAATGGTATTGCAATCAATGGTCCGTTGGCGCGTACTGTTGCTGATGCGGCTGCTCTTTTAGATATCATGTCTGGATACGTCACTGGTGATCCATATTGGTTAAGCGATCCCGAACCATCCTTTCTTGCTGCTACCCAACAAAAACCCGGTACTTTACGAATTGCCTATGCTACGAGTATTGCTCCTTTAGGGGAAGCCGATGCAAACTGTCAGCAAGGCGTTCTGCAAACAGTCCAATTATTGCAAGAACTTGGTCACACAGTTGAACAGAAAAGCTTAGACCTTAGTGGGTTAGTTGAACCATTTCAAGTTGTTTGGCAAACAAGCGTAGCTTCCTCGGGTATTCCTGCTGAAATTTTACAGCCACTGAATCGCTGGCTATTAGCTAGAACCGGTTCTGCTGGTGAGTATCTGCAAGCAGTTTACCAAATGCAGATGGTAGCGCGACAAATCGTCGCATTTTTCGACACTGTGGATGTTCTGGTGTTACCAGTTTATCTACATTCACCTATCCGCGTAGGAGAATGGGCAAACTTGAGTCCAGAAGAGACATTCCAAAACATTATTCGTTGGGTTGCGCCATGTCCCGCAGCGAATGCGACTGGACAACCAGCGATCGCTCTTCCTGTAGGTTTTGACGAACTCGGTTTACCAATAAGCGTACAGTTGGTGGGACGCCCCGCAGCGGAAACCACTCTCATTAGCTTAGCAGCCCAACTAGAAGCCGCAAAACCTTGGATTCACCATCGTCCTGCTTTAGGATGACCAAATCAAGTTTACTAAAGGATGAAGATAAAGTATGCAGATGCCTTGAGGACGGCTTTTTGTGGATTTAAGTAAAATACTATACTTTATCTTCTACAGAAAGCTGCCCGAAAGGTGTCAAACCATTGGTTCAGCCAAGTAAATATCGATACGGTAGACCACACAAACTTTACCGCTACTATCAACCGCCTGCTTGTGTAGCTTTTGCAATTGGGCGACAAGCTGTTGTCGTTCCTCTCCTGAAAGTGGGACAAACCCTTGGCTTTGGACAAGACCAATCAATCCTTGTGAATCTAACCATTGCTGATACGGAACATTTGTTTGGCGAACTTTTTGGAAGTAGGGAGTCTCCAAAAGTGCGCTTACCATCGACTCACGACTTGGTAATCCAGGAATATTGTTTGACGCTTGGAAAACTAAACGTTCAAGGTCTTTGGTGAATGAGTCGTCTTCATCCCAGATACCCCAAACCAAAGCAAGCCGTCCAGATGGCTTTAAGATGCGGTGAAATTCCCAAAGCGTTGGAGAAGGATTGAACCAGTGGAAAGATTGAAAACAAGTCACGAGGTCAACCGATGCATCAGGTAAACCCGTCACTTCTGCTGTCGCAGAGCGAAATTCTACCATGGGGTGCCCAGTTGCCGCCAGTCTCATTTCTTCATTTGGCTCAATAGCAATGACTTTTATCTCGCTGTCGCCTAACAACCGAGAAGCGATACCTGTCCCAGCGCCAACATCGGCTGCAACGAGCTGTGATGGCTGGTCAAATCCTTCTAGGATGGTATTAATTGCCTCTGGTGGATAGCTTGGTCGATACAAAGCATAATCTGTTGCTCTACCAGAGAACAAGCTCGTGGGGTTCATTTGGTACTTGAACTCTCCACGCTTTGAAAAACGTGGATTCTGAACTGTTATTGCTATGCCGATTAGAAATCGGGCTACGCAATGTTGTTCTGCCCCAAAGGGGCAATGAGCAGGTTCAAACAGCCCTACCCGCCTCGCTCCCGTTCGCGTAGCGTCTCCGTCAGGAGAAGGAATGTGCGGCTACCTTAGTATCTTCCAACCTTGAAGATTTTACGCACTCTCCGGCTCCTAAAAAGAACTTCTCAGTACAACCCCATATCTTCACTTGTCATGGTTCAGTATGGCATCACGTTTTGTTTTTTGGAGTTTTTCATCCTTGTGTTACCATGACCTTATTATACCATCAAAACAAGGTCATGCAAAAACTAACTGTTAGATTTTCGGATAAAGAGTATCAAGATTTAGCGCGACTTTCCCAAAAAACAGAGCGTTCTCGATTGGGATTTGGTTCGAGAATCTGTAAGACAATACACGGAAAAAGAAACGCATAGCTAAAGCCCTACAAGTCGCGTTTCATCCCCGGATTAAAAGGTAGGGGTTCTCACGCTCCCCCGCTACTTTGATAGGCTTGCATCGGTTTTTGTTTAGTCTTCTCGAGATTGAACGTGAATAGGGCGATGCTCCAAAAGAGATGTTCTAAACAGGCGATTGCGCGGAGCGCAGTGCATAAAGGCGATCGCCTACTTATCCCTATTATGTCATTCATCATCTAAGGGTATTCCAACAAATAAATTATCGAATGAGAGTGGGTGGACTTCTAGTCCCTACAGTTTATATAGTGCTTCTGTTGAATTTTCAACACTCGCTATTCCAAAATTTTATGAGTATATTAAAATGCTTGAATATTTATATTTTTAGTAATTATTATTGCTTTTATTTTAAACAAAACTACTTACATTTTTATTATTTAACATTTTATTTAATCAATAGTTTTTGCGTGAGGCTAAGCATAACCTATGTATGAAATTTAAATTGCTATAAAAGTGACAAAACAACTAAATAAACATAGTTTAAATAGTTTGATATTTATTTTGAACAATGTGCCAAACTGGCAACATTAGTTTATTGAATTTGTTATTCATTGATGTACCAGAAGCGTTTTATTTATCATTACCTAATGAACATCACAAAGCTTTTGATTCAGAGTGCTGTGAGAAATATAATAGGATTAATCGCCGTTGCAATACCCTGCTTCTTACTCCGTTCCCGGTGTAAGATTACCTATATTCTTCCTTTCTTCCTTCTCTTCGTAGTCATTTTTTAAAATCACCGTTACAACATGATTGGTCAGCTACTAGCAGGACATTACAAAGTCCTTGAAGTATTAGGTGAGGGGGGCTTTGGGCAAACTTACATTGCAGAGGACGTTCACCTCCCTGGAAACCCTAAATGCGTCCTCAAACATCTCAAAACTTCTAGTACCGACCCTGACATTTTAGAAACTGCCAGAAGGCTTTTTCAAAAAGAAGCTGAAACTTTGCAACAGTTGGGCAACCATGACCAAATACCCAGGCTTTTAGCTTATTTTGAAGAGAACCAAGAATTTTACTTGGTGCAAGAATTTATCAGCGGGCATACCCTGAGTATGGAACTTCCTCCAGGTAAAAGATGGACGGAACGCCATATTATAGAAATGCTCATAGAGGTACTAAGTATCTTAGAATTTGTCCACAGCCACGGGGTCATTCATCGCGATATCAAACCTGACAATATCATTAGACGTACTTCAGACAACAAATTAGTTCTAATAGACTTTGGAGCTATTAAGCAACTGCGAAATCAAACAGCAGCTGCGACAGGACGAAACAACATCACTTTCATCATCGGAACTCGGGGCTATATGCCCTCTGAACAAATCAGACGTTTACCACGTCCCTGTAGTGATATTTATGCGCTGGGGATGATAGGTGTTCAGGCGCTGACGGGAGTGTATCCTAACGAACTTCAAGATGAGCCTAATACAGGAGAAATACTGTGGGAATATCTCACGACTGTTAGCCCGGGGTTAGCTGCTGTTCTGGCTAAAATGACGCGCTATCACTTCAAAGACCGTTATCAGACAGTGGCTGAGGTGTTGCAAGCGCTACGAGAGTTGGCGGCAAGCCGGAGCGAATTACCGACATCTGAAGCTTCTGGTACTACAAATATCCTTCATGAACTCTCTTTAGAGTGGGAGGAAAACGGACAGCTCAAAAATCGCAAAATTCTTGAGAAGCAACAAAGTAAAAATCCTAGTAGAGGAGTCCGCATTGGTCGTGATCCGCAAGTGTGCGATATTGTTTTACCAGATCCAACAGTGTCAGCTTTACATATTGAAATCTTCTTTCATCAGCAAAAGCAGACATTTTATTTGCGGAATCTGCGCCAGAGGAATCCTCCTATCGTTGACGGACAATTGCTTCTAGCTGGTGAAATGCCACTTTCTGTTGGCAGCAGTATACGCTTGGGACAACAAAATTTTAAAGTGAGTGCTATTGTTTGCAATGAATATCCTGGTGCATATGTACCGTTAGAATACTCTATTGTTCCAATCTCACGTCAAAAAGCTGTTGCTCACACTACACGGATACCAAAAGTCAGGAAGTCTCAGGAAAATTCATTAGAAGTTTTGTTGAGTGCTCAGTCAGTAGTATCACCTCCACCAATTAAAGTACCAAAATTACTGGGAATGAGTGTAGTAGCTTGTGTGAGTGCAATTGGTGGCTTTAGCTTTTTGAATCCTAATCTTACAGGTGGAAGTCATGCACAACAAAATTTCAGATCACAGCAACCACAATTGTGTCGTGTTATTTCTCCCCCTGGCGGCAGATTTTCGGCTACATTACGCCCTGAACCTCAAACAGAAGTTGGCGGTGTCAAACAACTAAATTTGGGTGCGATGGTCTTATTTGTTCAAGTACGAGGTGACTTTGTAGAAGTTAAACTGCCTGATGGAACTCACGGGTGGTTATTTAGGGATGAAGTACAGCCTTGTACTGCATCAAAAGTCACCAAAAAAGGATGAACGATAAAAGATGAAAATTTTATACTTCATCTTTTATATTTTTGCCTTCAGTTCATACTTCAAATAACCATTTGATAGATGTGACCATTTGATAGATATGATAAATAGAATCTGAATAAACTATAGATTTTTATGAAGATCTTCTGATTTTATCCTTGTGATGACTAATAACTCTTGAATATCAATGATAGAAAGCGGGGTCGGTTGGTTAGTTAATGTAATTTTTATTACACGTTAAAATACACAAGAATTAGGGACGGTAATCTATGTCAGTACAGCAGGTGAATGATTTTTATGAGGTTTTGATGTCGGAGCAAGCAATTTATGAGCAGTACTATAGTAAGTGCTGCGTACGAGGCTTATTCGGTATCTGGGATTGGGATAAAACTAAGATAGTTAATTTTGCTGCTAGTCTTGGCTATACATTTACTGAAACTGATCTAGATGAAGTATGGTTTGGTAGCGAACCAAGCATTTCTGAAAGTTCATTAAATTTATCAGAATATCAAAGGTTGTCTGGTATAAATTATGAACAGCCAAGCTCACCCATAAGCCCTTCCGGCACGCTTTGCACTTACGGGGAATTCAAAATTCCAAATTCATCTCTGTACGGCATTGGCAAGTTAAAAAATAATTTTTGATATAAACTCTCTACTACAGTTTCAAATGCCGAGTGCTGAGTAGGATAAAGAAAATTTGGAACAAGTCACTCAAGACTCATTGCTTGGAACTCACAACTCATGACTCAGCACTAAGCACTGATCAATTTAAAATGATGAACCTTTTTGTTTCAAAAACTCCTTTTCTTCTAAAGTTGAAACTCTTCCTAAAATTTCATTGCGATGAGGAAAGCGCCCAAAACGCTGAATCACTTGCATATGGCGAATTGCATAATCAATGCAACTAGCACTATCAGGATCATCGCCCAGTTGCTCAAAGAGTCGTACTGCTTGACGCTGATGCTCTAGGTTTTCACTATGTTCAAAAGGTAAGTAAATAAACCACCGTTGTACGGGTAGCAACTTTTTGTCATATCCTTGTGCAACAGCGTGCTGGGCTGTTGAAAGTGCTTCCCAGTCAGTAGCAAAGGCTTGGGGAGTATCGCGAAACACATTTCGGGGAAACTGATCCAACAGCAAAATCAATGCTAGACAACTATCAGAGCCATTGATCCAGTCGTCTAGGTTTCCTGCTGCCGCTTTTTGGTAATCTGTTAAAAACCGGATGCGCAGTTCTTCGTCAAATTCCGGTTTTTTATTGAACCAGAAAGACTTTGGTTTGCCGTAGCCCGGTTGATCGGGACTACCAAACCAAAAGTCCAAAATTTCTTTTGCCTGTGACATGAGTTTTACTGACCCTTACAAAGAACTTGTCGCATTTTACGCATATTTGCAGGCAATTCAAAATTCATTGCTTGTTGAATAAAAATTGATGGTATGGGAATAGTTGGGGTAGCTTGGACAGTATAGCCAAGCAAAGTCCCATTATCACAATCTTTTAGCTCTAATTTAGCTGTAAAATCGTGAAAATTCCCTTTTTCCAGCTTAAATTGTATCTGCTGTCCAAGTTCTTCCACGACATTAAGGTAAATTTCTACTTGCGCGGTGAAAAAGAAAAAAGCTTTTTGTGCGGCTTGATAAAGACGTTTGACTTCGCCACGTTGTAAAACTTCGCTTTTAGTTACATCAGGAAAATATTGCACCCAACGCGGGTAATCTGTTATCTGCTGCCACACGTGCGATCGCACTAACGGTACATACATCCAAGCAGTCACAGCACCACCCCAAGCTGTATGCGATCGCGTTTCCACCAGAATTTCGCCCTGCATCAGCAATCTTTGTTTGTCCTGATTCCAAGGTATGTCTGAACCTGTGGGAACGGAGTCTGAAATAAAGAACGCAGACATAATGTTTTTACTCACTCCTCAACACATCAACTAAACGGGTTTCAAATGGTGAATATCTGACTTGGTTGAGTCTCACTCACTAATGTTACTTCCAGTACAATATATGGATTTTCCGGAAACAGTTATTTTCTGGCTATAGTTACCGAAACTTCACTCATAATATGTCATGTTTATCACTAATATCAAAGTATCAAATTTTCTAGCAGCTGATAATGAAAACCCTCCTCTTCGCTGTGTGTTTGTGTCCTCAAGGTAGTCTTCATTTTGGGTGTTAACCGACTCGATCTCAAACTTTTTAAGCATATATACTTATAACAACAGCAAAAAATAGAAAGAGAAAAGGTCAACCACCCAGCGCTAATCTAAGTACTTATCTTTAACAGATAAGATGGATTATAAGCTACCGTAATTCCACTTATTATAAAAATTTTGACAAGAGAAATTTAGGCAAATGAACTAAAACAAAAAAAATATCACGATGCAGCGAAAATAAGACAAAAAGACTTGTAAACATGGAAAGACGGGAAATGAGGAATAAACCTAAGAGGACAAACAGAACAAGAGGGAGGGACATTTTCATTTGCAGCATGAGTAGCGTCTTGCCTTGTTTACGTCTTCCTTAGACTCTCGTAGAGCACCTTAAGGTATTGCTTGAAGTACATCTCCCTTTCTCTTTCTTTACTGCTTCTATAACAGTAAGCTTCCTCCCACGCAGTCGCGGAGTTTATGGCTTCCTAAGTCACCCATAAACTCGTGGGCTTCCGCCTTGGAAGTTCTGTGAATACTTTTGTTGCTACATATAAAATGCTATGACTGTAGAGTTTGAGGGAAATTAAGGTGAGTAGTTCTAAATTAAATCGCGCATTAAATCAGGGTTTTGGGGTTTTTCTCGGTATTGCGATCGCTGTTTGGGTACTGAGAGGTTTTGGTATTCTCACTTTCCTTCCGGGAGGAGTGATTTGGCTATTGCTGTTTGGCGCAATTGCTATGGCTATTCTCAGTTACGTACAAAAGACTTGGTGGCGTTTCTAAAATAAGAATCCCTAATTCATACGGGAGGTGAGGAACATCAGGGAAATGGGCAAGTAGTCAAAGCCACATCTTGCACATCCCTCTTATTCTCTCCTCATCTTGTCAAAGATGCATGGCATTATTTGATACAAAACTAAAAAACCTGCTACTCTCTACAAAGAGCAGCAGGTATACTTCTCAATCAATCGGAGCGGCGGGATTCGAACCCACGACCTCCACTACCCCAAAGTGGCGCGCTACCAAGCTGCGCTACGCCCCGTAGTCAACTTTCCTATTATAGCAATAAGATCTAAAATTATCAAGGTCTCAATCTAAAAAACCTTAAGCATAACAGAGGCTTGTAGCAAACCAGGAACAGCAGAATCATTCCATTGACCTTCTGCACAACGCCCTGTTTTCAAGATCAAGCGCAGATTATAGGCATGAGGATAACCTTCTACTTCCATCCATAATAAATCGCTTTCGGCTTCACAGGCAATTTTTTCCTCATCCATTAATTCAGTCGCGATTTGCCTCATCGTGTCTGCGAGTTGCGCCAGTAGGCGACAAAAATCATTCAACTCGGCTTCTGTTAATTCAAACGCCCAATCATCTGTACCCACTAAACCTTTAAACTCTGGCGCTGTGGGGTTCCAGCCGATGCGCCAACCAAGTCCACTTTTTATAACACGTTCCATATTTGAAAGGGATTGGGGATTAGGGATTGGGGATTGGGGACTTCCAGACTGTTGCTTACTCCCGAGTCCGGAGCCCCGAGTCCCAAGTCCCCAGTCCTCTTTTTACTTTAATAGCTCTGCGCCTCCTTTTTTCGGTACCTGTCTAGGAGGTGGAGTGGTTTCCTGTGACGGGGATGAGGTGTTGGGGGTAGCTGGTGTATTTTGCGATTTAGAACTGAAAACATTAACTAAAGCTTGCACCAAGGCGTCCCGCTGGCGACGGTTAAGGCGTGCAACGGCAGCGCGATCGCCATCAAAAGGATTTTTCTGTAGATTATCCTTTCCAGGATAAGTGGTTTCATACATGACTTCATTAGCACCCAGATAATCAGCCAAAGTCAGCTTCCAATCGAGTCGATAATTTGGTGCACGTCCTTTCAAATATGAGTGATACCATATCATACGACTGACCAAGGTGTTATTTTCAGCTCGTTTCCCCGTTTCTTTACTAACGTACTGATTTTCTCGGGGTAAGTCGGGTAATTGTTGATAAACTTGCTGCCAAACATCGCCGGGAGTGCTTCTTTGGGCATTTGCAGGTTGGATCCCTAAACTTAAAAGAAATACACCAACCACGATGATTGCGAAAACCCCCTTCTTTAAAGGGGGGTTGACTAATTGCCAAGATTTGAGCGTCAGTTGAATGAACTCTAAATTTGTGCTCATTCTATTTTCCAGTTGGCATCACTTTAGACTTCGCCAATAATTTCTGGTTGAGTCAGTTCGTCAGACATCTCGATAATTGCCCTCAGCACTGGCTTCATCATCATATCATCCGCACTGTCAAAATCTTCATAACGTCGGCGCTTAGCGCGATTTGCCACTTGAACTGTAATGCGGTAGCGATTTGAGGCTGCACTAATCAGATCCTCGGCACGGTGCATAATCTGAGATTGAGTTGTCTCGAATTTAGAACGCTTTAGCATAATTACTGGTGAGCCTGAAGTCATTCTCTCCAGTTTAGCAGCACTCATGCGTTTACTGCCGCTTGTAGGGTTGCGAGTAACCTCTCTATTGATAGAGGCTGATAGTTTTTTGTCACTCTATAAGTATTTTGTAACATTATCTTCATCAAACATCATCTCATGCCTGATCTTGTTGAAACTGCTGTCAATGCTGGAAATTTCAATACTTTAGCGAAGGCTGTTGAAGCTGCCGAACTTGTAGAAATTCTTAAAAGTCCCGGTCCCTACACAGTCTTTGCACCTACTGATGACGCATTTGCCAAGCTACCAGCAGGAACTTTAGATTCATTGCTGCAAGACATCCCCAAATTAAAGAAGATTCTGATGTATCATGTTGCCAACGGAGATGTTAGGTCTGACGACTTGATCCAAATAGACCATGCGGAAACGTTAGAAGGGTCAATCGTAGCAGTTGATTCTGCTGATGGCAAAGTGAAAGTCAATGACGCCAATGTCGTGAAAACTGACATTCTTACCGATAATGGTGTGATTCATGTTATTGATGCAGTGTTGATGCCTGCGATCATAGCTGGGAAATAGGAATTGTACATTTAAATTGTTGTGGGGCAAACATCCTGCTTACCCTAAAATAGCAAGGGCGGGCTGGACAGCCCACCCCACAAAACTAGTCAAACCATCGCTCTCAATGTGCAATGCAATTTGTTGACTTACCTTACACCAAGGATGCAGCCAGTGCGTGGGGGAACACTTAAAGTGAGATGCTTAGCCTCAACACTCCACTCCACCTCAGCAGCGCCATATAATAGTTTGTTAGGTTGAGTGCTCAAACTTGCTGCATCAACATTCCCTTTTGCCGATGCAGTACCAGCATTAACCGCAACAATCAATTCTTCTGTTCCCAAAACTCGCGCAAAGATGTAAAGTTCTCCTTGAGCATACAAGACTTTATAATCACCCGTACGCAAGCAAGGGTAAGCATGACGTAGAGCAATTAATTCGCGGTGGGTTTTGAGAATCTCCTTATCCCAACTGGCTTCTAGTGGAAAACCACGACGCGAGTCTGGATCTAAAGCTCCTGGTAAACCAACTTCATCACCATAATAGATACTGGGGGCACCAGGAAAGGTCAGGAGCAGTAAAGTTGCTAATTCCACACTCGCTTTATCATCGCCAGCAATAGTTAGCAACCGTGCTGTATCATGACTGGCAAGCAAATTTAATTGAGTCAGCGCGATTTCCCAAGGGTAAAGTTGCAGGAGTTCTTGGATTTTCTGAGCATACTCAGTGGCGAACAATGGTGGGTAGGGTTTGTAGTCACGGCTTTGGACTTGATCTAGGACAACGCGATCGCCTGCGCTAAAAGCGATCGTTGGTCCTGCAAACAGATAATTCATCACCCCGTCAAATTGAGTTCCATCCAACCACTCACGGGAATCTCCCCAAACTTCGCCGACAATATAAGCATCGGGATTAATCGCTTTGACTCGCTGACGGAACTCTTGCCAAAAACCAGGAGTTTTAATCTCAAAAGGCACATCTAAGCGCCAACCGTCAATGCCGAACTTTATCCAATATTCGGCAATTTCCATAATATATTCCCGCACCTCAGGGTTATCGTGGTTAAATACTGGCAACGCTCGATTTCCAGCCCAACCCTCATAATTGGCGGGAAACTCACCATTGTAGGGAGAAACGGGCCAATCGTAAATTCTAAACCAATCAACCCAAGGTGAATGAGGACCATTTTCCAAAATGTCGTGGAAAAAGAAAAAGCCCCGACTGGCGTGGTTAAACACCCCATCCAAAACAACTTTGATGTTCCTTTGATGAGCTGCGTCTAGCAATTCCTTGAAAGCCGGGTTACCTCCCAGCATCGGATCAACCTGATAATAATCGTGCGTGTGGTAGCGGTGATTGCTAGCCGATTGAAAGATAGGGGTAAAGTAAATCGCATTAATTCCCAGATCCTGTATGTAGTCTAACTGCTCGATAATGCCCCACAAATCCCCGCCCTTATAACCTTGGAGTGTTGGCATAGCTTCCCAATCTTCCCAACGAGCAGTGCGTAAAACCCGTTTGCGGGGTTGTTTGCTTATGGCAAATCGATCTGGAAAAATTTGGTAGAAAACAGCGTGTTTAACCCAGTCTGGTGTATGAATCTGCATGAATGCCTCTCTATCTCTCCATCGCAATAGTTGCAAATATCGGGTTGTTTGCAACTCACACTTGTGGTAGAAAAAGTGACTGCTGATCGCAATACTACTAGATAACTACCGCTGCCCGGAATTCAAAATTCAACTCCGTCGCGGCAAGGAGTCCCCATCCCTTTCTCCGCGTAGGGAGGGATTGGGGAGCTCGGGGTCCCCTGTGGGGATGAGGGGCAATGGGGATTAGGGATTGGGGACTGTTGCAGACTGTTCCCCAGTCCCAAATCCCGAGTCCTGGTTAAAAAGCTTTTTTTCTTTCCGGATGCTCTTTAACTTGTAACGGAAACCTGATAATAATCTCGTCCGCATGAGAGTAGTTGCTACCTGCTAACATCAAAATGGCTGAAAATTTATCCACCTGCTGAGGCGGGTTTTGTTTTCACCAACCTCGCCCGTCATGGACGAGGATTGACCAAACCAGTTTGGACAACGTAAGCGGTGAATAGCCCAAATTGAGCCTAATCCTGGCACAAACTTCCGGATGCTTCCCCAGTCCGGACTATCTTTAAGCTTGATTGGTCAAGCGTTGGGTAATGCCAAGCCATCTTGGATTAGGTGGGCGAGGGGACTAATTACGGGTTTGCTGGTTCCTGGGATTATATCCATTTAAAAACCAGCATTTAAATGTAAAGCCGTCCTACAAGGACGGGGTTTCAGACCCATAATTTTCAATGAGTCAGGAAAACATTAACCAACCCCGCTCGATCCCCAAACCCATTCCCCGACCAGACCGAGGTTCCCGACCAGAACGTGGTTCCCGACCAGAACGGAACTTTCAACAAGACTGGGACTCAGGACCAGAACCGGAACCAGTATTTGGGCAACATATCCGCTTGTTGGATGTTAACAAACCCGAAGGACGTGTCATTTGTGAGTGTTGGCATTGCACCGAAGGCGTGTTGATTCAGCACCAGCGAGAGCCACAACAAGAAGAAACCAGGGTCAGTTGTCCCCATTGTGGTAAGGTGGCGATTAAGTTACAGGTGGCAAAGATTCTGTCGGTGAATGCTATTCCGTCACCTTGGAAGTGAAAAGCATATACCACAAGCAAGGGGCACAGCATACTGTACCCCTGGAAACGACCTGTATTGCACCCAATTGAAAACGACTATATTCTCAGTCCTGCGTTCTGCATTCTGTGTCCTCAGTTCTCAATCTAACTGCTAGGAGTTGAATTCTGTAAATTTTTCGGAATCTCTTTTGGTACAGTCCAGAAGTAAACTGTTCTGCCATCTACTTGCTCGACTTTGTCAGCTTTCCAGTCGCCCATGTCAAAAGCGTGGGACACGATACGTGTACCTGGTGGAAGTTTCAACAGCTTGGGTCGCAACTTGACGTTGAGTTCGGGGAGCAGGTAAAGGGAGATCACTGTGGCATCGCTAAAGTCACTCGTAAACAGGTCTTGTTGGAGAAACTGTACCTTACCGGTAAGTCCTGCTTTTTGAGCATTTTCGTTAGCCTCTTTGATGCGTTGTGGGTCAATATCTATACCAACAGCCTTCTTAACTTTATACTTCTGTACTGCGGCAATGGGAATCCGTCCATCCCCACTACCAAGGTCATACAGAACATCATTTTTGCCAACCTTGGCAATTGTCAACATTCTATCGACAACTTCCGGAGGTGTTGGAACGTACACGACATCAGGCGTCCGTTGTGCAGTTTGAGATGCACCTGGAGACTTCTGCTGCACTTCCACAGTGGAAGGAGACGCTTCATCCTGTTGCTGAGAACTCACTTGCTGATTGGAAGTGCAACCAGCCAGCATTAGGCTACTTAAACTTACTGTTGCAAACAAAACCTTTAACGTTGCCTGTAATTTCATGACATCTTTCTCCATGAATTAAGGGTTTGTGGAAGTGGTTCGTTGACGGTTGAGAAGCAGTAAAGGAATACCTGTTAAAAGAACTATCAGACCGGTAATACCTCCGATACCTGCATAAGTGAGACTGGAGTATAGTAGGTAGCTACAAATAGCACAAAACAGTAATGGTGTCCAGGGGTAAAGAGGCACGCGGAAAGGACGGGGTACGTCTGGCTCTCGGGAGCGTAGCACCAGCAATGCTACCCCAGACAGGAGAAAAAAGAACCAGAAGACTGGAGCAGTGTAGTCCACCATTGTTTCAAAACCTTTGCGAGTTAGAGCCCCAAGTACCACCAACGCCAACGAAATTGCGCCTTGAACTATCAAGGCATTCTTTGGGGTACCAGTATTCTCTTGCCAACGTCCTAGGAAGGCAAACTTCCGAAAGTCCCTCCCTAAAGCGTAGTTAGTACGCGCACCAGTAAAAATAGTGGCATTGACTGCACCTAAGGCTGAAACTGCAACTAGTAAACTAACGAATCTTGCTCCGTTTTCTCCAACAGCGCGACGCATTAAATCAGCTGTTGGTGCTTCCGATGAAGCTAAACCTGCAAGTCCCAAACGGTAAATAAATGCCACGTTAATCAACAGAAAAATCACTGTGATGATGGCAATACTTCCCAACAATATACGTACCATATTGCGTTTGCCATTTCGCACTTCTGCTGAAATATAGGCAGCTTCATTCCAACCACCATAGGTTAGCAACACAAAAATCATTGCTTGACCAAATGCGTTGTTTTGAGCAGCCGCAGTTGATGTCTCTTGCGGCACTTGTCCAGCAAAGGCAAAACTCACAAGAACTATCAACAGCAAACCTAGCACTTTTGCCGCTGTTAGCCAGTTCTGAGTCCACTTCCCTTGCTGCACGCCTAAAATGTTTAAACCTGTCAGGCAAATGACTACACCTGCGGCGTAAATCGCTGAAGAGTATTCTCCTATAGGCAGCAACTGAGCAGCATAATCCCCAAACACGAACGCTGGTAAGGCGATGGAACCAGTTTGAATAACGGTCAGCCGCGCCCAAGCAAACAAGAAGGCAGGAATTTTGCCAAAGGCACGCATCAGATAGTGGTAAGTTCCCCCAGCATCGGGATAAGCGGTCGTTAACTCTGCATAGCACAGAGCACCGACGAAGGACATTCCTCCACCTAGTAACCACGCTAGCAGTGCAACCCCTGAACTTTGCGTGTTCCCTGCTACTAGGGCTGGTGTCTTAAATATGCCTACGCCGACTACCATGCCTACAATTAAGGCAACTGCGTCGATTGTAGAAAGTGTAGGCTTCGGCACTGTTACTTTTGTTGCCATAAGGTAAATCACCTGGAAATTTTGGTAATCAGCCAGGAGGAAACAACCTTAAAGCTTAGGATGCTGTTGACAAACTTTCAATCTGCACTAGGTATACTCTATCTTCCACATAGATTTAGGTGATAAAATTTAATCCATAGTCTTTGCTTTTTGTCAATAATATAAATTTATTTTGGTTTGAATAATGTTTATTGCTTCGAGCTTTAATAAGTCTTGTTAAGGCTCATGAATAACGAGAGGTTAGGGGATAGGTTTTTCCAAGATGACTAAATTCATGTTCTAGAAACTGGATTTCTAACGCACTGTGTTTTGGGTTTTGGCAAATTTAGTTTTCACAAAACCCAAAAATCTTCGAGAGTTTGCCCGAATAACTTTCCATTGCGCCAAAATATGAAGCAGGATAAACGCCAAAAATGTATAGGCGAGCCAAAAATGAGAGTTTCTTGCTATGTCGACAATTGCAGAATTTTGCGGAAATATGTCTGGTAAAACAATCCCGAAAAATTTTACGTTACTGCTTCGGTAGGAATTAGAGAGGAAAAAGCCAGTAACGGGAACCGCCCACATGAAAACATACAGACTTGTATGCAGGGCAAATGTTTTCAACCATTCCTTGGTAAACTTTGGCGGACGTTTTGTGTACTTCCTCCACCACACACCGAGTAGGATGAATACCCGCCAAGTCAGTAACGCCATTGTTAATGCGCCAACAGACTTATGAAAGTCATACAGTGAATCTCTAAAGAATAACTCTTCGGGCAACCGAGCCATGAACAAACCACTAACAAATATTACCAAATAGCAGACTGCCATTATCCAATGTATGGACATTAGTTGCTTAAAAGCAGAATTGATTCTAGATTTAGCGTTGCTTTTTTTGACTGGTTGCGGTGTACTCATAAAAATTCCAGTACCTAGTATGCAGCTTGTGTTACATTTCTTAATATAACTAAGTGACATAAATCGACAGTGAAATTTTTATGAAAGCCTTCGCAGACAAGGCTATAGCGCAGGAACAAAAGACCAGTAGCTATTGATTCATCGGCTGTTCCTCGTCATTTGCCGTATTTTCGACACATTTGTCTGTTTGTGACTTGTCCGAAACAATGATAAACTCAGTCTCTGTGTGAGACTTACTATCCCATTGATCCAAAACATCTTTTATCAACACTTCTTGCATCCAAATCTTCGCCACAACAGTTAGAGGTAACGCTAGAAACAAGCCTAAAAAGCCAAAGAACGTCACAAAAAATAGCTGTGAGATTAAGGTGATCGCTGGTAGCAGCGACACTTGATGCGCCATAACGATCGGCGTGATGAAATTGCCCTCAGTCTGCTGAATGATAAAATAGAGAATCAACACAGCCAAGACTTTCCAGGGAGCATCTAGAAGTGCGATCGCCATTGCTGGTATCACACTTAGTGTCGGACCAAGATTAGGGATCAAGTTTAAAAATCCCGCCAAAACTGCTAAAGCCAGTGCTGAACGCACGCGCAAAATTGATAAGCCAATTAAACTCATCAGTCCCACTGCACCCATCGCGATGGAAGCGCCTGTGATCCATCCCTCCAATGACACCTCGCATTTATCCAAAATTCCATCCACTCGCTGGCGATAAAACGAGGGAAACAGCCGCACAAATACTTTGCGGTAAGCTTCCGGGTTGGCTAAAAACATCCCTGTTAACACCAGCACTAAGAAAGTCTTGAGGAGAACTTCTAGCGAACCAGAGACAAAGGCGAAAGAGCTTCCTACTGCACGATTTATAATAGGCTGCGCTTGTTGGCTCAGGTTGTTAATATCAGGTATGTAAGGAGTCAACTGGCTGGGAACGCGAGTTCTCAATTCATCTAGCCAAGTATTAAAGCGCTCCAAACCTCTGGGAACCTGTTTTGTAAGTTCTTGAAACTGATCTACAAAAGGCGGCACAATCAGCCAGAAAAAACCGACAATTAAAGCTAAAAATATGCTTACTGAGAGGAATACAGCAAATCCACGCTTGATTCCTGAGCGTTGGAATCTTCGAGCCAGCCGATTTAAGGTAGTCGCTAAGACAACTGCGGCAAATATCAGCAACATGACTTCCCGAATCTGCCACAGAATGTACAAAGAAAGAACTATGGCGATTAAACCAATCCATTGACCTAGATTCACTCCCTGTCTCCCGGCTGTTGATGAGCTGCTATTTCCTCTGAATGCAGCTAGTTAGCTGATTCTAACAATTTCCACCTAGTTATTTTTAATTAATTTTGCTGTCGTTGTGATTGCGCTTTCCTTTGGGAGCAACCCTGAGCGATCGCTCTGCGCCATCGCCATAGTAAAACACTTGCCATAATCAAAGTCGGTAAAAAAACGATAATCACGGCGTTTGTCGCTGTCGCTGGAATAGATAAATTTGGCATAACGTACTTAATCAAGACAGACAGTCCAGAGGAGAGTAGAAAGACTTTTAGAACAAATCCAAGCTGATTTTGCATATAAGTACGGCAATTCCCATTCATCTGGGGGGTAGGTACGAAATAGAAGCATATGTCTCATTCTTTAAAATAAATTCAAGCAGACCAATAGACAACGCTCTGCTTGTACATCGCCATGATTTACTTGCCAGTGTCGCTCCTGCTATTTCGGGTGTTGTTACTGCTACTACCTTTTCTTTGGTTTCTTGCAGTAATAGACGTGGTGGAAATTGCAGTTACAAAATTAAAGTTTGCCCCTTCTATCGCCATTTTATGTACTAGCTGGGTTCTTGGAACTTTGATTAGTGCTGACTTACTGGTTCTTAAGGACATTTTACCTATGAGTCTAGGAGTCTTGAGTATAGGTGTTGCTGGCGTGTTTGATGGTATTGCTTGTGGTCTTTTTGCTCTTTTATTAACGTGAAATAGTCGCAAAATTGTGGTTAGTGGTTACTTAAAAAAACTAACGATGAGTAAGTAATAACAATAAGGAACAACATATTTTATTTGGATTCACGCACGAGCTAGACTAGTTGCTAATATTGGTTTTTGTAAGTTTGAAATTTGAATGAGCAAATTTTAAATTCTTTATTACCAGGAGGATCGAGCAAAAAATGCCAGTTGAAACTAATAACAATAAACGCCAAATGAAACCGCCAAAAATACGGCAATTGGGCGGCAGTTTGCTCATTCTGTTGACCCTTCTTTTTCTTCTGAACGCGATTGTTCCTAGCTTTTTTGGTCCCAAATTGCCGCAAGTACCCTATAGCGATTTTATTGCTCAGGTACAAGCAGGTAAAGTAGACCGGGCTGTTGTAGGGGGCGATCGCATTGAGTATTCCATCAAAACCCAAAACCCTGATGGTAAACCTGCTGAACAAGTCTTCGTTACCACACCGGTAGCGCTCGACCTGGATTTACCCAAAATTCTCCGGGACAATAATGTAGAGTTTGGTGCACCACCACCAAACGAAAATGGTTGGATTAGCACTCTTTTAAGCTGGGTTGCACCACCATTAATTTTCTTTGGTATTTGGGGCTTTTTGCTCAATCGTCAGGGGGGTGGTCCTGCGGCGCTGACAGTGGGTAAAAGTAAGGCTCGTATCTACTCTGAAGGCAGCACTGGTGTAAAATTTATCGATGTTGCTGGCGTAGATGAAGCAAAAGCCGAACTAGAAGAGATTGTCGATTTTCTCAAAAGTGCTGATAAATACACCCGCTTAGGAGCGAAAATTCCCAAAGGTGTGTTGGTGGTAGGACCTCCAGGAACGGGTAAAACACTTTTAGCCAAGGCAATTGCCGGTGAAGCTAGCGTACCCTTCTTCAGCATCTCTGGTTCTGAATTTATCGAACTTTTTGTTGGTGTAGGTGCGGCGCGAGTCCGCGACTTATTCGAGCAGGCAAAACAACAAGCTCCCTGTATCGTCTTTATTGATGAATTAGACGCACTAGGTAAGTCTCGCGGCGGTGCTGGTGGGTTTGTGGGTGGTAACGATGAACGCGAACAAACCCTCAACCAGTTGCTCACCGAAATGGATGGTTTTGATGCCAACACAGGCGTGATTATCATCGCCGCTACCAACCGTCCCGAAGTTCTCGATCCAGCATTGCGCCGTCCCGGTCGGTTTGACCGTCAAGTTGTTGTGGATCGTCCTGATAAAATTGGTCGCGAAGCCATTCTCAAAGTCCATGCCAGAAATGTCAAATTGGCTGAGGATGTAAACTTGGGAACCATCGCCATCAGAACACCTGGGTTTGCTGGGGCAGATTTAGCCAACTTGGTGAACGAAGCTGCACTCCTTGCTGCACGGCAAAATCGGGAAGCAGTGATCATGGCAGATTTTAACGAAGCCATTGAGCGTGTTGTTGCTGGTTTGGAAAAACGCTCTCGTGTTCTCAATGAAACTGAGAAAAAGACCGTGGCTTATCACGAAGTTGGTCACGCCATCATCGGTGCTTTGATGCCTGGAGCTGGTAAAGTCGAGAAAATCTCGGTTGTCCCGCGTGGCGTTGGTGCTTTGGGTTACACAATTCAAATGCCTGAAGAAGACCGCTTCTTGATGATAGAAGATGAAATTCGCGGTCGCATTGCTACCCTGTTGGGTGGACGTTCCGCAGAAGAAACCGTCTTTGGTAAAGTGTCCACTGGTGCGAGTGATGATATTCAAAAAGCCACTGACTTAGCAGAACGTTATGTCACCTTGTATGGTATGAGCCATGAACTTGGTCCTGTTGCCTTTGAAAAAGTCCAACAGCAGTTTCTTGAAGGTTACAGCAACCCCCGCCGTTCTGTTAGCCCGAAAGTGGCAGAAACAATTGATCGTGAGGTGAAGCAAATAGTGGATAATGCCCACCACATTGCTTTAAGTATTCTGCATGAAAACCGCGACTTACTGAAGCAAACCGCAGAAGAACTGTTGCAGAAGGAAATTTTGGAAGGCGCACAACTGCGAGAACGTCTTAACCAAGCTAAAGCACCAGATGAACTGAATGAATGGTTGCGGACAGGTAAGTTATCGGAAGATAAGCCCTTGATGCAAAGTTTGCTGGTTTAGGGATTTTAACCGCAGATAAACGCAGATAATTTTCTGTTACATCTTTTAGATTGAATTCGTAGCGATCGCTCTTTAACAGGGCGATCGCTTTTTGTGTAAAGGAGTCTTAAAGATTTGCAAAGTTGCCAATTTACGGGGTAAATGGGTGTTTAATACATTGTATAAATTTATATCCATATTCCCAAAGGAGGCAATATATGTCTAAAATCAATTTGCAAGATTTGAATTCACCAGCGGTGCCTTTCTTCGCCCGCTACTTAGAAGGACAATGTGAAGAGCTATCTGTTGAAGAAATGGAAGCCGTCACAGGGGGATGCCAAGCCACGACAAAGAAGTACCCCTCTGATCTTGAAGATGGCGGTGGTGGAATAGTCACTACACTCAAGTACCCCTCTGATAATGAAGATGGCGGTGGTGGAATAGTCACTACGCAAAAGTATCCATCAGATGGTGATGACGAAGGTTTTTCTGTAGAGTAAAGCTTTGACATTGGCATTCCCTATTCTTCAAGTTATAAGTGCTAACTTTTGAGCAGGGTGCAAACGGAAAACGCCATTCCTTATAAAATGTTGTTGTATGCGCCTTGAACGTGATGTAGTTTTATTAATTACCCATAGTGGTGATTACTTTACAGTAGATAGAGTGGCACAAGCTCTATCAAGACGGGGCGCACGACCATTTCGCCTTGATACGGATCAATTTCCGCTTGTAGTGCAACTACAAGCCCGTCTCAGTAATCAAGGGCTGAATCACTCTTTGGAGTATGGTGGGCAGTCTATCAGCACAGAACAAGTGCAAGCGGTTTGGATGCGCCGTATTTGGCAGCCCCAGCTAAGCAAAGAATTAGCTCCACAGTTCCAAGCAGCCTGCGCTAGAGAATCACTAGCAGCTCTTTTTGGTTTCTGGGACAGCCTTAAGGATGCTCGTTGGGTGGATGATTGGCAGCGGCTCAACGCTGCAGAGAACAAGCTACGCCAATTGAGGGTTGCTTGTGAGGTAGGTCTTGTCATCCCCCGGACTCTAGTCACCAACAACCCTGAGGAAGTACGGGGGTTTTTCCAGGAGGTAGAGGGAAAAATGGTTGCCAAGCTATTGACACCTCTTTCTTATAGCATGAAAGGCTCCCCTTTCTTCGTTTACACCAGCGCAGTCAAAGAGGAAGACTTGCTGGATGCTGAGACGCTGCGCTATAGCCCAATGGTCTTTCAAGAGCAAATTCCCAAGCAGCAGGAACTGCGGGTAGTCTTTGTGGCGGGAAATCTTTTTGTGGGGGCGCTAGATGCATCTGGTTATGCAGCATCCACAGTCGATTGGCGACGTGCTACAACAGAGGCTTGTGTGTGGCAACCCCATGAACTCCCAATCGATGTAGTCCGTTGTCTCAATGCCTTTATGGCAAGGTTTGGGCTTGTGTTTGGAGCTTTTGACTTGATCCAAACACCATCAGGAGAATACGTGTTTTTGGAAGTTAACCCTACAGGAGAGTGGGGAATGTTAGAGCGAGATTTGGGCTACCCGATTGCGGAAGCGATCGCAGATGCTTTACTCTGTTAGGTCGGAGTCGCAAATGACTATTTTAATAATTACTCACAGCCAAGACAATCAAAGCATTCCTCTGGTTCTCAGTGCGATCGCAGATCAAGGAGGGAAAGCATTTCGTTTTGACACAGATAAATTTCCCACAGAAGTAGGGCTGGATGTCTACTATGGCAAAGGATGTGAGCGACTGATTCTGGAAAGCGACGACCAGAAACTAGATTTAAGTGAGGTCTCAGCGGTTTGGTATCGGCGCATCGCGATTGGGGCAAGAATTCCCAGCACAATGGATCGGCAACTTCGACAAGCCTCAGTTGGTGAATCTCGCGCCACCATTCAGGGAATGATTGCCAGCATCAAGGGGTTCCACCTTGACCCCATACCACATATCCGTCGAGCAGAGAATAAGCAACTTCAGCTCCAAGTGGCAAGGGAAGTGGGTCTTTTTACCCCGCGCACTCTGACTACGAACAATCCACTTTCAGTCAAACAATTTGCCTCTGAGTGTGAGCAGGGTATAATTACAAAAATGCTCTCCTCCTTCGCCATCTACGACGAGCAAGGGCGGGAGAACGTTGTATTCACGAATCCAGTTACACCCGAGGATCTCGACCACCTTGATGGGCTGCGTTTCTGCCCGATGACGTTTCAGGAGAAAGTCCCGAAGGCGTTGGAACTACGGACGATTATTGTGGGAAAGCGTGTGTTTACCGCAGCGGTTGACTCCCAGGCTTTGCAAAAGGCTCGTTACGACTGGCGGCGACAGGGAATCGCCTTACTCGACGCTTGGCAGCCCTACGACTTGCCCCAAGATGTAGAGGAGAAGCTTCTAAAACTGATGACTAACTTCCGCTTGAACTACGGGGCGATTGATATAATTTTGACGCCTGATGGTCGGCACGTATTCTTGGAAGTTAACCCAGTCGGGGAGTTCTTCTGGCTTGAGGGGTGTCCTGGTTTACCGATTTCCCAAGCAATTGCTGACGTTTTGCTCACTCAGTCGCAAAAGTAAAAACGCGAAATTTCGTGATTTGAGATTTGGGATTTCATTCAAAAATGACGAGCGATCGCTTTTTTTTATCCCAAATTTCCTCATTTGCAACTTGCCCAACCTCTGAGTTAACCAGCCAAAAATGTGTTAGGCTGATTCATCTATGGAAGAAGTCCTATTATCCCTGCCAAATATCTGATCCCATCTTGGAACGTATTTATAAATAAAAGTAGTTTTATTTATAAAGGTAGTGTTGGGCGATTGCTTCTGCCAGTGGGCACCAATCGCTTGTCAGGGCGCTGCGCTACAACCAGCAATGGTAACATTCGTTAAACTCTTTACACTCTCTTGTGTAATGAGCTTATAAACGTGTTCACCGATTGCTCTAGCAAGCTGTACTGGAACTGCATTTCCAATCTGTCGATACTTAGAAGTTGTAGAACCATAAAACACCCAGCCATCCGAAAACGTCTGAATCCGAGCGCACTCCCGCACACTTAAAGGACGCAGTTTTTCTGGATGGCACATATCTGTAGCTTTTTGATGCGGGCTTGTTGTAACGGCAGGAGAGGGCTTGTCCCAAGCTAGCCGTCTGTAAAAACCAACCTTGCCGCCTCCAGAGTTGTAGGCTCCTCCCATAGCTTCTTGCTTTAACTCGTCAGGCAAGTATCTCCAGTTCTGTCCAGTTTTTAGTAGCTTTAGATACTTGATGCGACTTTCTGAATAGGGAATAAACTCTGGCTTTGAGTCAACAAGTCCGGCAAACGCATCCTGAAGAGTGTGCCATTTAGGTAAATTAGTGCCATCTTCACAGTGAGTGGGTAGCGGGAATGACAGGGGTTCATTATCTCTTGAGCCAATGAAAATTACGCGCTGCCTGCTTTGAGGAACACCGTAGTCAGCTGCTTCTAAAAGGTTGTAAATCACGGAGTAGCCAACTTTCTCTATCTCTGCTAAAATCAGGCGCAGGGCAACACCTGGCATCTCGTCCGGTTCAAGCGGCAAAAAGCCTTTTCCCCGTTGTGAGTGGGGTCGGTGTCGAATCGGTGCAGATAGCAGCCCTCTGACATTCTCCATGATAAAAAAACGGGGCTGGACTTCTGCAATAATCCTCATAAAATCCATGAACAGGCTGCCGCGCGGGTCGCCAATCGATTGACGCTTGCCTGCGGTACTGAAGGGCTGACAGGGCGGTCCCCCAGTCACCAAATCAACTTCACCAGGGCGTAGCGCTCTACCCAGGTCTAACACGCGCCCTCCCTCCTGTAATAGAGTTTGGGCGGAGACTTGCTGGATATCCCTTGGTACAGCGCTCTCAGCTAGGTGTGGTCGGTTGCGAACTATGGTCTTTGTCGCGTCAGAATCTATTTCTACCACGCTTACCGTGTGGAAACCTGCCTGCTCGATCCCCAGGTCTAAACCAAAAGCTCCCGCAAATAGACTAATAGATATAGGTTTATCGTTACTCACCTAAATTACCCTCAAGTCCCCGCTTTAACAGGCGCTTATACTCACTATCTGCGATGCACGACTGCCGTCCCACTCGTATCCCAGAAATTATGCCGTGACGTTTTGATGAATCCAGAAGTGGGGAGGTGGAGAGGTAGAGAGAAATTCTCCCATCACTCCATCTTCCCCATCCCCTCATTACCCCGTCATACTTCCCCATACCTTAATTACCTCGTCATAGCGTGTGTAGCGAACTACTAGATTCAAAATTCGCGTCAATCATCCGCGCATAAATTTTCTATGAACTAAACTCTCTTTCTCACGTCTTATGAAAAGTAGAACTTTATGCAATATCAATCAATCTACACATTATAATAATTAATACATGAAAAGCGTCAACTTAACTGTAAAAACTACTATAAATTACTCAGAGTGGAACGATAAAATCGCACAGCATTTATTCAACCCAAAAATGGCTGAGCGTACTGTTTATCTTTACGTCACAGAGGATTTAATTAATTCCTTAGGCGCATCTAAAGGGGTTGCCTACCAAGACTTTATCCAAACAGTAAAAAATGCAGTCAGTATAAATGGTATCTGTAAAAAAGCCTCGGGGAGTATGCAAAACCCGCAATGGCGATACCAACGACAAGGTTATCCTCCATACATAGGCTACTTAGCTTTATTTGTTTTGGCAGCGGGTACTGAAGGTGATTTTTCTTCTAAAGCCTACTATCCCCGCTTGCGGGAATTACTGGGTGAAGAACCGACATCCCGACCATATCCCCACTTTGACCAGATGCAAACACTCTGGAAAGATTTAGAGAAATGGGCAAATGTCGATAAATCAGGTGAACTGGGCATTTTCAACGCCAACATTACTGGCAGGTTGGTTCACGTCGGTATACCTATCGCCCAAACTCTTTTGACGGAGAGGGAACTGAAGGCACTACCCGTTATTTTTGCAGAAGCAGGCTTAGAACCTATTTCCCTTCCCTCTGAAAGACATACAGCTTCTTTGTTAGTTAAACACGGACGTAACTATCTGCGAAGACGAACGTTGCGATTACTGGAAGAAACCAGCGAAGGCGATGAACTACGTCACGCACTGATTGAAAGGATTGTTGATGAGTTACGCACCTGGGATGGAACCACCGAAATACCGTCTGAAGGAAGAACTCAGGTTTACGGTGTCTTAAGACTATGTTGCAAACTCGACTCGATTGCCAAACGTGCTAGCTTCACCTTACGTTGTACGACAAAGCATGAATTTCCTGAAAATGGTCTGATTTTGAATTCTAATCACGATTCTTACTCTTGCACCGAACAGGGTAATGGTTGGTCTTCACCCATCCGCTTAAATGATAAAAATATTGACGCCTCCCAGTTCGATTGGCGTCAGGGTTTGAGGATGGAATCCACCGACAAACAATGGTGTTTTAAGTTGCCAGCTTCCCCAATCCGAGTGTTTGTTGAAGGCAGAAGTTTGGGGTTACCAGGACTTGTAGAAGTGGTGCGAATTCCTAAAGGTTTGCCCTTTTATTTAGCAGTTCAGCAAGAGTGTTGCAGTTTGCTAGAAAAATGGGGTGCATCCAGTTGCCAAGGCTTTGAAAAATTGCATATTATCAAAGGTTTACCGACCGGATGGCACTTATTTAAAGTGGCTGCTGCCCATAGTGATGAAATAGTAAAAAGCGAATATCCTATATTGTCATTTTCGACTAGCGTCAGACTTAATTTAGAAGGTGGTGTACGCCTTGACAAAGGAAATTATTTCTTCAAATTCGCACCACCCAAATTAGTTTTACAAGGTGGTGATGAATCAGTAAAAGTATATTGCAATGGCAAACTGTTACAAGACAAATCGGGAGAAGGTATTTATGAACTCTCTCCAGATATTCCACCCGACACCAAGCTTGAAATTGAAGCGTATAAGGGTAAAGATATTATTAAGAGTTTATCTCTATTTTTAGTAGAAGATTTTCCTTTAATCACCAGCATAAAAGCGCCATCTGTTGACAGTTTTAGTTCTGTGAGAAAAAATCAATATGACAACTCCCCAGGGGTAATTGGAGCATTGGTAAAGGGAGTTGATTGTCCTGCTTTTAACTTCAATACTCTCTTACCAATCCAAGGTAAGCAATGCATTGTTTTTGTAGGTAAACAACCCGGGCAAGTTGCAATTTATCCAGAAGAATCACTACCTATTGATTGGTATCCTGTTTGGGCTATTGCCAAAGGAAGTCTTTTTGATAGAGCAATGTTTTGTGGCACAAGCTTAAAAGAATCAGAGCCAAAGCTATCAACTTGTAAGGATAAAGAAAAATTATATTTATGGAGAAAAATGTTATTAGATAACCACAAACGAACTCTGCCTCCTATCGGCGATATTCGCCTGAATCAATTATGGAGAAAATTCCAAAAGGAGGCAAAGCGTGTTTAGGGATAGCGACAAACTACTCTATATCATTTCTGCTAAAAAAGAAATGCCTTGGTTATCTTTTAAACAGGCATTTAATTATCTTTACAGTCTTAATACAACTACTTGTAGTGAGGAGGGAGATGACATTAAAGACAAAAGATTATCAACTGTTCGCGCTCTGGATTCATTGGGTCACTGTGAATTTGATTTCACTGACAATAACAGAAAAGTTTATGCCACTCCCCCTGTATTAATAAGATTACCTAGCGCTGGTTTTCCCCAAGCTATTTTAGCAGGAATTAGAACACCAAACACTATAGACAAATTAATAAATGCTTGTCAATCGCTAGGACAACACATAAAGATTGAGGTAACAGAACAAAGGGGTGAATTAGTATTAGTACCTGAGCGAATAGCTGTGCAAGCTGAGGATGTATCAGAATTACAGGAAATTGCTTCTCAATTAGCAATAAATTTTATAGAAATACCATCTGCTTGGTCGCTTTTAAATTTTTCCGCCTCCCTTGAAGATTATTTAACTAATTGCCAGTGGTCTAATGAGTCAGAATTAAACTGGAAATGCCAAACATTTGACCCTAATATATTAGGCTTTCTCTCCTCTTCGTCATCAATGGGAGATGCGTCGGGAATGAGAGTACCGAATATCCGTCTCAGCCAATATCAACATCCCTCTCGCAATACCCAAATATATTATCTTTGGCAAGAAGAAAGATGTACCCAAGTTGAACGTGACTGGGGGCGATATGCTGTTATTAATGCTGCTAATATAAAAGTTCTGATTTACGACCAACGTCGATTTATGATGGCAGTTCCGGTCGGCGCTAAACTACCAAAACTGCTAGAAAGAGCTTTAACTTTATGCTCAGGATACGTACCAATATTTGTCGAAAAATTACCATTACAAAAACTCACTTCTAATTCTTCTATCCCAAAGCCGAAGGAAGTGGTCAACGGTTTTAATGTAAAAGGTTTCAACTTATTTCGAGACGTTCCCCCTCAAATAGCAGAAATGACTGCGGCTAAATTAGGTCAAACTCTATTACTACAATCTTTAGATATCAAATTGTGAGGATAAATGAAAGACCCTATCGGCGCTTTTGAAAAGTTACGCGACAACTTAATCCTTTATGTTAAAACGGCTTTCGGTACACAATTTCCTGAAATTGAGAAGGAACGGGAACGACGTTTGCGTGAACCGGGAGTATTTTATCAAGAACCTTGGCTCGAACCTTTACCTCGTTATCAAAAATCTGGGAAAACAATCAATAATTTACAACTTTCAGATGTTCCAGGTTTAGATGAGTCTGCACTGCTACATTTTAAAGAATTAGCTTCCTGTGGACTGGTTGGTGATTTTGAATTATACACCCACCAACTGGAAATGCTTAGTAAAGGATTAGCTGGTCAAGATGCAGTTGTTACTGCTGGTACAGGTTCAGGTAAAACTGAATCTTTCCTCTTACCGTTGTTTGCTTACTTAGCGAAAGAATCAAAAAATTGGGAAGCGCCGGGAACTCAGCAACCTCACATTAATGATTGGTGGGAAAACAAAGATTGGCAAAATAAATGCAAACCACTTCTCAATAAAAAACGCAGTTTTAAGCAATCTTATCGCGTACCTCAAAGGAATCATGAAAAACGAGATGCTGCGGTAAGGGCACTAATTTTATATCCGATGAATGCACTCGTTGAAGACCAGCTTACCAGGTTACGCCGCGCTTTAGATTCTGACGAGGCGCGAGATTGGTTTAAAAATAATAGAAAAGACAACAGAATTTATTTTGGCAGATACAACGGCGTCACACCTGTACCAGGGCATGAGTACAAACAAAATGGTAAACCTAACGGGGACAAGATAGAAGAACTTCTTGAAGAAATGCAGAAGATGCAGGAATCTGCTGATGCAGCTATCAAGCACTTTAAGGAAACTGGTGATGAGGATGTCAGGTTCTTTTTCCCGCGTTTAGATGGGGCAGAAATGCGCTGTCGTTGGGATATGCAGGATGATCCACCTGATATTTTAATTACTAATTATTCCATGCTCAGCATTATGCTGATGCGAGATATTGATAAAAATATTTTTGATAAAACAAGGAAATGGTTAAATAAAGAAGGCAGTGTTTTTCACTTAATTCTTGATGAATTACACCTTTATCGTGGCACCGCTGGGACAGAAGTTGCTTACCTGATTCGCCTGCTGCTGCAACGTTTAGGACTTTATCCCGGTCATCCTAAATTAAAAATTCTTGCTTCTAGTGCGTCTCTTGAACCAGATGACCCAGAAAGTTTAAAATTTTTATCTGAATTCTTCGGTACAGAATGGGATTCTGAACAAATTATCCCTGGTCATCCTGAGCCAATTCCAGCAATTGTCGGACAGAAATTTTTAGATAGTGAACCATTTATCGCCTTAGCAAACGCACCAGAGGACGCCAATTTTCTCAAGAAATGTTTACAATTATTGTCATCAAAAAGCGACACTGTTGGCGCTATAATGCTTAACGCTTGTAAGCTCGACAATACAATTCGTGCAGTATCTCTCACGCAATTTGCTAAAGGTATTTTTGGTGATAATTTAGATGAAGAAAATCTTAAATTAGCAGTAAAGGGATTGCTAATTGCTCGTGGTTTATGTGAAGACAAATCTTTAGAATCATTTCGGTTTAGGTTGCACTGGTTTTTTAGAAATATTGATGGACTTTGGGCTTGCACTCAGCCAAATTATGATTGTCATGGGAATGAAAGTAGTAAAAACCGACCAGTAGGTAGACTCTTAGTAAAGAATCCGCCAATAGTTCATGATGGATTTCGAGTGCTAGAAATGCTGTACTGCGAACAGTGCGGTACTGTCTTTTATGGTGGAAACCGCCTCGAACTAAAGGACGGTAATGGTTGGGAACTTTTGCCTACAGAACCAAATATTGAAAGCATTCCTGACCGCCAAATTGGTAATTTTTTAGAACGACGGACATATCGCGAATATGCTATATTTTATCCCTCTACAAATATTTATGACAAAGAATTAAGTATAAAAGGCTGGAACCAACCATCAAGAGGCGATAAAATTAAAGAAAAAGCTTGGTGGGATAAAGCCTGGTTAGACACTCGTAGTAGTCGCGTTACTTTAGAAGAACCAGACCCAGATGCGCCAAGTAATCAATGGGTTGAAGGCTATATTTATAACTTGCGAAATACATCACCAGAAACGCAAGAATTTATGGCAGCACAACCCTCTATTTGCCCATGTTGTGGTGCAGATTACACTAGACGAAGGTCTTGGAAATCTTCAATTAGAGGCTTCCGTACTGCATTTTCTAGGTTGAGTCAACTGCTGTCTAAGGAAATATTTTATCAGTTACCAGAAAAATCAGAGTCTCGTAAATTAGTCGTATTTTCTGATAGCCGTGAAAATGCCGCTTCAATATCAAATGGGATTGAACGTACTCATTACTATGACCTTGTTCGTGAGGCGATATTTGATGAACTTAACCAATTAGCTGTTGGTGAAGTTTACCTATTAGAAGATATTCAAGAACATGGTTATCCTGTTCGTTTAGAAGCAAGAGAATTTGCTCAACATAACCCCGATGCTGTCGAAAAGTTTAAAAAAGCTGTAAAAAATGCTAATAAACCTTTGCCAGAAGGTCTTGATGATGATGATTTAGAACTGTATATCAGTCGCCGAAATAAGGCTCAAAATCTCATCAATGAAATTCAAAAAACAGCTAAAACGCGCATTGTTCCACTTAAGGTGTTATTTGAAGGAGAAAAAGATACTCCAGGAGTACTTATTCAGAGATTAGCTGGTTTAGGCATAAATCCTTCTGGTAACGATATCAATGACCAAGAGTTTTATTACGACAACCAATGGCATCATTGGACAGGATTTTTTGATTTTGCGTCTCAACCACCAAAATGGAAAGCTGGCTCTTCTAGAGAAGCAATTGACAAGCGATATACTCTTATATCAAAAACACAGTCTGAAGTATGCGATGCCTTCTTTAGTCGTTTATTTTATAGTATTGAAGCATCAGGCTTAGGTTGTGCTTGTCTTAATTTGCCACAAGAAGAGGTCAACAAATTAGCTACACAATGCAAACTTTCACCAGAAGTTTTTCTCGAAATATGCAACGGATGCTTGCGCGTCATTGGTGATTTGTATCGGTATCCTAAGTATTATGTTGAGGATTGGAACAGTTGGCAAGATGCAAAAGCCAAATTGAAAAAATATGTCACTAAATGCGTGACACAGCATAAGCTTTCTGAGAAGCAATTATTTGATGCATTGTGGTCAGCTATTTGCCAACATGGTAAACATGACCATTTAAAAATTAACTTGCTGCATTTATGGGTTAGAGTTGCAGCCCCCGATGACCAAGTTTGGCAATGCATATCATGTGGACGCCCTCACTTACATCGTGCAGGCGGTATCTGTACAAATTGTCTTGCAGAATTACCCACATCACCTAATAAAAAATGCTCAGATTTATACGCTCGTAATTATTACGCCACAGAAGCAGTTAATAAGCGCCCACCCATGCGTTTGCATTGTGAAGAATTGACAGGACAAACCGACGACCAAGCAGAAAGACAGCGCCATTTCCGCAATATTGTTGTCAACATCGGCGAACAAGATAGAGATTTTATCCCAGTGGTAGATACTATCGATATCCTCAGTGTTACTACCACAATGGAAGTGGGAATTGATATTGGTAGTTTAATGGCTGTAGTCATGGCAAATATGCCACCCATGCGTTTTAATTACCAACAAAGAGCAGGTCGTGCAGGCCGCAGAGGTCAACCTTTCGCCATTGTATTAACTATTTGTCGTGGTAACAGTCACGATGAATTTTATTATCAACATCCCGAAAAAATTACGGGTGACCCGCCACCAGTTCCCTTTCTTTCGATGTCACAAATTGAAATTGCACGGCGTTTATTAGCAAAAGAATGTCTGCGACGTGCGTTTCTATGTGCTGATGTTAAGTGGTGGGATAGTCCCACGCCGCCAGATAGTCACGGAGAATTTGGCACAGTAAAAGACTGGCTAGAAAAAGAATCTCGTCGTCAGAAAGTTTGTCAATGGTTGCAGAGTTCACCTGAAGTTACCGAGGTAGTAAATGATTTGCTTATTGGTGTAAAAAATATCGACACGCTCACCTTTGAAAATTATGCGCGTCAGGACTTGTTTAACAAGATAAACGAGTGTGCAAATAATAAAGAATTGACAGGAAAGGGATTAGCAGAACGACTTGCAGAAGGTGGTGTTTTGCCCATGTTCGGTATGCCATCCAGAGTTCGGGATTTGTATCATCACAATCCATCAAAAAAGAAGAATATTGCTACTATCGACCGTGATTTAGATTTAGCCGTTGCAGAATTTGCCCCTGGTGCGGAAAAGACTAAAGATAAACGAATTTACACCTCTATTGGTTTTACTGCACCGTTACTTCCAGACAGTAAAAATGGCTTTGTTCCTGCTGATAATGACCCGCTTTCTCAGCGAAGATGGATGTTAAGATGTCAGCGCTGCCAACATACAGAAACTTCTGATAATGAATTTGAAAATACGGTCTGTCCCAAATGTGGAGCAATACCAGAACAAGGTTTTAAAGTTTTTAAATGGGCAGTACCTTTGGCTTTTCGTACTAGCCTCAACCGTGGTGCAGATGCCAAGGAAGAACATGATGTATTAATCTCAGGTACGGGTAATGTTGCTGAGTCACAACCTCAAAATTTTAACTTCGTAGATAACACAAATACTCAGACCGCTTTTTCTGAAACTGGCAGAGTATTCCGTGTTAATGATAATCGCGGGAATTTGTTTAAAGGAGCAGTGGGTAAAGCCTCCTTTGGACGTGGCGATAAAATTTTAGAATTTCAATGGATTGATGAGCGATTTCAAAATCAACCCAATGGGGTAAATTTTAAAGAACCTGGCGAATCTGAAGCACTGGCTATTGTTGCTCCGAAAACAACTGGCGTTCTCCGTATTAAACCCGCATCTGTACCCACTGGATTATGTCTCGACCCCATTGCACCCGGTTCTGCTATTAAAGCTGCTTTCTATTCTGCGGCTTTTATTATCCGTGCTGTAGCAGCACAGGAATTAGATATTGATCCAGATGAATTAGATGTTAGTGGCTTACGGCAGGTTGAACTAGAAGAAACTGGTGAAAAAGTAGGAGAAATTGTAATTAGCGATCGCCTACCCAATGGTTCTGGTTTTACATTATGGCTTGCCCAACACTGGCAAGATATCCTCATAGAAAAAATCATCAAAGTACAAAATACTTTTGTTGATACCATCATGTCACAGCAGCATCGTAATAAATGTGACTCTTCCTGTTATGAGTGCTTACGACACTACCGCAATATAAACTATCACGGCTTGCTCGATTGGCGATTGGGTCTATCTTTGCTCAGGGCATTAGCTGATAATAATTTTAGTTGCGGTTTGCACGGCGATTTTTCTGCCCCAGACTTAGAAAACTGGCTACAAAGAGCAACTGAACTTCGAGATGCTTTTTGTGCATCTTTTAGTAGTTGTTCTCCACAAAACATGGGAGAACTGCCTGGTTTTACAATGGATGATATAACAGTTATTATTGTTCATCCGTTGTGGAACCTCAATAACCCCATTGGCTTATTAACTGATGCTGTTGCTACAGTAGCACCAGACAGCCGAATTCGTTACATTGATACCTTTAATCTTTTGCGCCGTCCTAGCTGGTGTTATCAGTCACTGGGTTCGCCGCAGGCATAATCAAATCAGTATCTTTATGCTTTTTCTGGGGCAGTGTGCTTGATAGTTGCTGCCCTAGTTTCAATAGATAGGCGAAACCAAAGTTGACTTATGCAGGAAGTAGGCTGGCGATCGCCTCTCTATCTAATTTTTGAGAAAATATAAATAAAATTTGTTTTAAGTGTAGGGTGAACATACGTTTGATTGCCTGATTGAGTTTTTATAATTTTTGTGTATTATTAAGCTTCCAATTACAGAAATGCCACAGTGAGGATGTGGGGAGATGAAATTTAATCTACATCAATCCCGACAAAGAAACTCCAGTCCCAATAGACAAGAAAAAATGTAAGACTTCACGCAAAGACGCAAAGGCGCAAAGAGATTCTTGGCGTTCTCTGCGTCTTTGCGGTTCGTTTCCTAGCTTCGCTGCCAAATTTTAATCGTCTTATCCAAACTCCCACTTACCAAAAGTTCCCCTGAAGCAGTAAAAGCTAATGCTGTTACTGTGTGGGTGTGACCTGTAAAAGTAGTCAGCAGTTCCCCTGTTTCTAGATGCCACAACTTAATAGTTTTATCAGCACTGCCACTAGCGATAATTTGTCCATTAGGACTCAAAGCAACAGCATACACACCATCCCTATGTCCGTTAAGTGTGTGAAGCAATTCTCCTGTTTCTAAGTGCCAAATTTTAATTGTTTTATCGCGACTACCACTGACCAAAATCTTTCCATCCGTACTGACAGCCAAGGAACGAACAATATGGGAATGACCTGTAAACGAGTGCAGCAACTGCGGGTCGAAAGTTGCCGCCCCTCTGGGTCGAGAAATGTGCCAAACTTTGATTTTGCGGTAACTCCCTGTAACTAAAGTTTGCCCATCTGGACTCAAGGCAAGTGAATGGGCAGCTGTATCTTCTAGGGATAAGACGGTAGCAACCTGGCGCTCCATCAAATCCCAAAACATAATTGTTCTGTCATCTCCCCCAGTTGCCAACATTCGTCCATCTGGGGTAAAAGCAACGCAGCGCACCATTCCATTATGCTTGTGCAAAATATCAATCAAGTCTTGTGCCCCCACGTGCCAAAGCTTAATTGTGGAGTCTGCACCAGCACTGACTAAAGTTTGTCCGTCTGGACTGAAAGCAAGGGAATTTACTTCATCTACTAGCCCGGATAAAATCCAAGGATGTTCTGATAATGTCGCGATTAACTCACCTTTGGCCAAATCCCACAGCTTTGTCTCTCCACGACTACCACTTGCTACAACAGGAGAGGCGTTGCCGTTGTTACCCCTGTGACAGAAGGCTAGGCAATTAATTCCCCTGGTATGCCCTTTTAAGGTTTGCCAGCATTCCCAGTCGCCTACTATTGTCTTAAGCGGATGGTCTGGTGGCATCTGAATTGTCTGTGTGCTGGCAACCTCATTCAAGACTCGCTGTGTATCTTTTTTAATATTCAGTGATTCTAAATACCAACGAAATCCTCCCGCATATAATAACTGACTTGGTGTAATGTAGAGTTTTGGCTCAGGAAATTCAATTTGATTTTTAGGTAAAAACCCTGCAATAATCGCTTGTTTTTCGTAACCTCTTTGACCAGTAAATGGATAAAACAAACATAGGAAAATGAAAACTTGGTGATTTTTCAAATCCTCTTGTGTCACAGACCATCTAACTTTGTCTTTCTTGATACTGTTAAAACTTTCTCCATCCGTAACGTAAACTTGAATACTAACTTTCGGATTGTTGGCAAGTATGTAGGAAAATTTGCTTTCGCCACGCAAATTTCCCTCATCATCTAGAACCATGTTGTTCAAGGTATCTTGTGCCACTTTTTTAACCTGTTTGCCCCAGCGATCGCTCATCACTCGGTCAACGATTTGCTCTCGTAAAAGATAATCTTCCGCTTGCTGCTGGAAGTATCTTGGAAAGGGGATCGCCGACTCAAGAGGATCAGGATATTCGGGCGGTGTCGGAGGGGGATTTTTGGCAATAATTTCTGCTTGTTGGCGAGCAATCTCCAGCAGTTTTGCCAATGGTTCGCCCCAAAATGCCATAATTTCACTATGGCAGCCTTTGACTTGACTTTCTAGCAAAGATAGATCGTAAGTCTTGGGCTTTTTTACTCGTTGAAGGAAATCAGCTTGTTGAGCTTTTAGTAAGCTAATCCAATCCATTTGCATTCCTGCGGCGCAGCATTGCATACCTACATTAAGTTATGCCAAGGCAATTGCTCAAGTGAGTGTATCAACTTTAGTTATTTAAGAAGCCAGTCATCCCAGTAGTTAATCTAACACAACGATTTGTGTGGATAGACACCGAGCGACCTGTCCTTGGACATGGTCAAGTGATGACATAAGCTTGTTTGCCTTAAGAAAATTAAGATGATAGTGGATGATTTTAACTAACTTACACCACAAGATACTGTTTCACCAGAAGCAGTTTTGCTAGAAATTGTGCTCAGATTTTAGTTGAATTGCCTTAGCCGTTGATAATTTGCACTACCGAAACGGAAACATCAGGGAATGCAAGCGGTTGAATTGTTCCCCCAGTGAGTGTGAGTTTTGTGGCGTACTCTCCATCTAAAGGTTCTCGAAACACCACCAAGTGTAGCTTTTTGAGGTTGACAACCCAATATTCTCGGATACCGACTTCTGCGTAGATTTTGCTTTTTGTCTCTAAATCTTTTTCTAAACTGGAGTTACCATACTCAATCAGCCAGAAGATATTTTCTGGATAAGGGTGATGCTCTCGATACTCGCGCCCTAAGCGTTGGACAATAGCAATATCTGGTTCAGGTTCCGAATCGTTGGGCAAAGTGATAGGCTTGGCTTGACGTATTGTGGTACGGTTGCCTAACAACTGGCTTAGATACTCAGCGGCTTCATGACTAGAATAAGCATGGGGTTCCCCTTCCGGCGACATTTCGACAATTTCTCCCTTAAGTAGCTCAACTTGGCGATCGCTCAAAATGCCAGCGTCAATCATGCGGTGATATTCGTCAATCGTCCACTTAGCAGCGATAACGGTCATGGCGATTGATTCCTCCCAATGATTCTTTTTATTTTCTCATCTTAAAGCGGCTGCAACTCATTGCACTCTCGACTCAGCACCCGTTGTCAATGCAAAGACGCTTTACGAGTCTGGTGCAAATGGTAACGGTAAACTCGTTCAAAGGATTCAATTGCAGAGTTCGTCAGGTAGTCGAATTATTAGAGAGTGCGAAACTTTTACTTACAGTGTTGAAAGCAGAAAGCCCTATGCCTACGACACGCTTCCGCGAACGGCTTTTACCCGTGGGGCGTGTTAATATCTTGGAGAGTAAGGTGCAAGCGATGAAAAATGTCAAATTAGAAGCATGCGAAGAAAAAGTACTCAAAAGTTATCTTGATGGTATAAGCCTCATAAAAATTCCTGCTTCTCGCAAAAAACGCTTGGTCGTCCTCAGGTGGTTAGTCAGAAAATTTGAGCTAGAGGTAACTTATACAGAACGTCAAATTCTAGTTGCTCGTTCAACGGGGTTGGTGGTTTCGGGGGCATCGAACCCCACTCAACCACCCCTCCTATGCCTCCCCACCGCTCCCGGCGGATGGGGTATCTCGGAGGTTTTGATGAAGCAGACTGAGTTGTAGACAATAATCCTACGTTGGATAGTGCGATTGCCCTTTGGGCAGTGGACTTGTCCCAATCGCCCATTTTAAGGAGAAAATCAAGTCACAGTTCCAAGTATTGCAACACGTAAAGGAAGAGTGTATGGCATGGATTTATCTTCTGATTGCTGGTCTGTTTGAAGTTGGATGGGCAATTAGTATAAAGTATTCACAAGGGTTTACTAGGCTCGGTCCCAGTGTCGCTACAATCGCCCTGATGATATTGAGTTTTGGCTTTTTGTCAAGAGCACTCCGCACACTGCCACTTGGCACTGCCTACACTATATGGACAGGTATAGGAGCCATCGGTACAGTTTTTTTGGGTATAATTTTATTTCAAGAACCTATTGAAGTGCGCCGCCTGACTTGCATCGGCTTGATTGTCATAGGTGTCATAGGACTTAGGCTCGTCTCTCCACACTAATCCTCTTCTCCTACGTGACATCCTCCCGCACCAAATCAAAGATTATGGTGCGGGCTTCCTCAAATCACTTTGAGGATTTCCTGGTTACTCTCTTGCGAGATTTCGACACTTGTCTAGACTGATTTTCACTAGTCCCCGATAGATCGTCTGCACAGGCAGTTTCCGTTCCCGCAAGCCCTGCGGTACTAATTAGAGCTATTCCTCTATTTCTGATGATTTGACCGCTAGCAACATCCCTGTCAGTCGTGTAACCACACGCTTGACAGTTATGTACTCGTTGACTCAAATCTTTTCTAACTTCGGCTCCACACTCAGGACACTCTTGACTAGTTCCCCTAGCATCGACAACACCAAAAAACTTTCCTCGCTTCCAGCAAACGTATTTGACGATGGTACGGAACTGTCCAAAGGCTCCGTCTAGCATATGTTTGCCAAACATTCCTTTTGCACTGATGCGGTAATCCAAGTCTTCCATGAAAACCATATCCCCAGCATCACAAAGCGCGTGAGCCTGCTTGAAATGGAAGTGTTTACGAATGTTATCAATTGTATGGTGAAGCCTTGCTACTTTAATGCGGGCTTTCTCGTAGTTTTTCGACCGTCGTTGTTTTCTACTCAGTCTACGTTGCAGCAATTTCAGCTTGCTTTGCAACTGTTTAAAAAACTTGGGCGGTTTTACGAGAACGCCTTCACTTGTTGCCAAGAACTTCTCCAAGCCGATGTCAACCCCAATCGGATGACCGTGCGGCATCGGATCTGGAACTAACACATCGCATTGCAGATTGATAGAGGCGTACCACCTATCGGCTTTCCTGATGATGCGAACTTGCTTGACTACAAATCCGTTAGGGATAGGTCTGTGCAAGTTGATTGGGATTGCGCCAATTTTGGGCAATTTCAAGTGCAAATCGGTTACTGGGCTTTCCTTGAACTGAGGAAACAGCAACGACTTGAATTGCCCGTACTTCTTGAAGCGAGGAAAACCAAATCCCCGTTGTTGAAAATATTCCCACCCTCGGTGCAACTGTTTAATCGCTTGCTGCAAGACTTGAGAAGGTACAAGCGCCAAGCGCGAAAATTCCTTTTTAGCCTTGGGCAATGAATTAAGTTGATTGACCTCGCTAGGGAACTTTAGATCGGCAGGGAGGATATATTCTCGTTCAAGAGAGCATCTATCAATCGGACATTTACGACTATCGCACCAATCTTTCATCTCTCGCAGTGCATAGTTAAATGCACCCCGACAGATTTCCATCCACTCAACCAACGTTTGTTGTTGAGTAGTGTCTGGATAGATTCGATAGCGGTAGTTAAGTGTCAACATATTGAAATTATACTACATTTACTAGATTCGCGCTGTCTAGTAAATGCTTGCAAGGGCGGCATCGAGGAGGCAGCGCGTTGCGAGCAGCGCTGCAGGAGGGGAGCCAGTGCGTTGCGGGGGTTCCCCCCGTTGAAGCATCTGGCGTTTTCCCTCCGCAGGCGACTGCGAGGTTCCCTCTGTTGTAGCGACTGCTGTCCGCACTCGACTCGCTTGGGGTGTCCATGTATCCCCCACCAGAATCTTTGATTTGGTGGGGGTATTATAGCCCCCCAAACCCCCCACTTTGATAAAAAAAAAGATACAAAATGCTGTATACAGCTATTTAGGAGAACCCAGGAGAACCAGAATATGTTTAAGAGCGATGTACCTCGGCTTTCCACCATTAGAACGTACCAGAGAGTATGCGAGGTGGGTTGGTTTGCCGATCTGTGCGGAGGTGACACCGATCGCTTAGGAAAGCTTGATCCCTCTCGGCGTAGCAACTACGAACACTGCCGTGATATT
This sequence comes from Scytonema sp. PCC 10023, assembly GCF_963920835.1. Classification (NCBI taxonomy): domain Bacteria; kingdom Bacillati; phylum Cyanobacteriota; class Cyanophyceae; order Nostocales; family Scytonemataceae; genus Scytonema; species Scytonema sp. PCC 10023. Next base: position 28,567 of record NZ_CAWUDP010000017.1, on the reverse strand, counting down.
GTACTCACCGCCGATTCTTTAGGCTATAAAAATATTCTACTGCCCACAAGCTATATGTTGGGTCAGGAAGTGTTACCTTTTGCTTCTGCGATCGCATCCCAGATACAGCAGATCAGTTTACTCACCGCAATACGTACAGGCGAGATCCACCCTCCGATGCTAGCACGTCATCTTTCGACGTTAGACCATCTGTTGCAGGGACGGCTCACCGTAAACATCATTAATTCCGAACTACCTGGTCTTGTTGAAGATTCAGAGTATCGGTATCAACGGTGCAAAGAGGTGATCGAGATTCTTCAACAGGCGTGGACGCAAGAAAGGATAGAGCTTCAAGGGCAGATTTATCGCTTTAGCTTACCTAGTTACCCAGTGAAACCGTATCAGCAACATGGCGGACCACTCCTTTACTTCGGCGGTATCTCACCAGGTTCTCGTGAAGTGTGTGCTCAATACTGCGACGTCTTCCTGATGTGGCCTGATACCGAAGAAGGGCTGTTTGAGAGTATGCAGGATCTCTCAAAAAGGGCTGGTACCTATGGACGGTGTATCGATTTCGGACTCCGCATTCATGTAATTGTACGCGAAACCGAGGAAGAAGCGCGTCTATGGGCAAAAACCTTGATATCCGAACTCGACGCATCTCGCGGTGCGCAACTCAAATCTCGCGCTCAAGATTCTCGTTCCGTAGGCGTGTTAAAACAGGATGCTTTGCGATCGCTTGGCGACAAAGACGACTACATAGAGAATAACTTATGGATGGGAATAGGACGAGCGCGTTCCGGATGTGGTGCAGCACTGGTGGGAAATCCCTCCCAGATACTTGAACGGCTACATCGTTATATGGATATGGGAATTCGAGCATTCATTCTCTCCGGCTACCCCTTGATTGAAGAATGTCACTATTTTGCAAAGCTTGTGTTACCTCATTTGCCAAATGTTAAGCTTGCAGAACTTCAAGGACGACTACCTAAGCTACAGCCGATGACACCTCTGACAACAGGAGAAATCCGATAGCCAGCACCTAACGGCTTGACTAAAGTTTCCTTGAAGACGACTCTTTTTAGGAAATGTAAGGAATATAGTGAACAATGCAGGGATAGGAAGATTTGGCGAAGTTGAACAGTACTCTCTCCGTGAATGGCAGCAGCTTTTTGATACCAACGTCACAGGTACCTTTCTGTTTTCCCGTCAAGTCGTACCGCATATGAAGCGGCAAGGAAGCGGACACATTGTCATAGTTGCATCCGATGTATCAAAACGGAGCTGTGAGGGAGGGTCAGCCTACTGTGCAACAAAATTCGCTCAAGATGCCTTTTCAATGGCTTTGCGCAAGGAGGTTCGACGATTTGGCATTAAGGTCAGTACAATCTTTCCCGGTCTGGTTGACACATCATTTCATGCGCAACCTGAGGGAGATCCGGCACATCAAGGATGGCTTCGTGCACACGATGTTGCAGATGCCATCTTTTATATACTCAATGCACCGTCACACGTGGTTATCGATGAACTAATGCTTCATCCACTGATACAGGAGTATTAAGCTGTGTTGACATTTGGCTTGAAATGTGGGAAAAATTACCCACCTAACCCAACAGCTAAGCAGACAGAAAACCTTGCTAGATTTGTCAGACACATATCAATGACACTCGAAAAAATTCTAAAATTAATGAAACACTTGTCTTGTAATCTGTCATAAATATTTATGCCGCCTCGTTGGCCTCGTGAACCTGATCGCAAAGACCCTGCTTACCGTAAGTTAGATGACCGGATGAATTTTGCCGTTCATGTGGCGATATTTGCGGCAATTAATTCCGGCTTGTGGTTTTTCCATAACTTCAATTCCGCTACTTGGGAGTGGCTACCTTGGTTAACAGCTCTTTGGAGCGTAGTACTATTGGGACATTTGATTTATATTTCGGCGATCGCCAACTACTCACAATCACCACCCACATCCACCTGAAGATGGACACCACAGGCTAGGGCGATTGTAACTTGTGGTGGTAGAACTAGTCTAGATATTTGAGCGATAATCTCTTATGAGATGAGAGTTGCCGCTCATTATATAGGATTATTTTTATGGCTAAGACTAACACAACAGAATTACTCGAAGCCCTAGCAGCAGAAATTGGCGAAAACGTTTATATAGATATTGCCAAGTGGCACCTTTACTTATCGGATGCCAAGCTGCATACTCTAGTTGCAGAACAAGTGTATCCCTTAATTACCGCCAGTAAAGCAGTGGAAGAGGAAGAAGTTATACAAGTCCTACAATCTATTCCTGTCAAAATTGGCGGTGGAAGAAGAGAACTTCCTCTGATTGATTTACTACCCCTGCAATGCCAGGTCAACCTAGTAGATATTTTAGAAAAATATCAGCAGGATATGTAATTATACTGCTCTGCTCGTCCCGTAATTTGCTGCTCTCTTTATTTAATAGGCAGTAATAACAAAGTATCAGTTCCATAATAAGTACACCTGAAAAAAACAGCAGACAAGATAGGACTGATAGACAGTGTAGTTTTGTATTTTGTGATTTTTATTAATAGCATCTCTCAGATGAGGGTGTTTTAGCAATCCACCCTAACTGCACCTAAGGCTAGTTTGTCGAAACTTGCCATGGTTTTCGTGTCAATTTATTGAGGCTCTTTCTATGCTTTTACAACTCAAAGATAGTGGTGAATTGGTGAAAGTTATTGATGTCCAGGAATTGATTAACCCTAATCACGATGTTGTGCATGCACAAGAACAAGAAGGTCAAGAAGAGCAACAAGCAGATTCTTATAAAAAAGAAAATCTAGTTTTTCCTTCTGGTGAAAGTTTACCGCGTTGTTGGTTAGATGCTAACTATAGAAACGCCAAAGCGTCGTGACTTCACTTGCTCCTCATAACCTGTACAAATTTGGACAGTTTATGAGTTTATGGCAGACCATTTGTCACGAATAAGCGTGAAGATACAACTAGGTTAAAAACAAAACCCCTTTACCTGCAGATAAAGGGGCTATAGAATATAAGACAGAGATATACCTTTGAATAGGTGCAGGTGAAATCGACTTATGCAGTAGAAGACATAGTCTCCTTCTCAAGCATGGTTACCCTACACCTCATTCTTTTTCATTAGAATCTGTCAGATAGAAAGGAGAATGCATACCTATACTAGCTTCTTTGGTTATATCACCATCGAAAAGCTTTACAGTGAGATTTCCATTGACCTGTTTTGCGAATGGAATCAACAAGGCATCAATATAATTTTGTGCATTCTCCACAGAATCAAATTCATAAAAACCACCAATAGTATTGGTTTTTACACCGCTTAACCAAGTTTTGGATTTTAACCCTGGAAATTTTTTCATTTCTATATTGGCTGGTTTCCAATCAATCTCACTGAAAGGAATAGATACTTGATACTCGGCGTATACAAATACTTGACTCATAGATATTTTTGACCATTACTTGAATTTTTATTCAATTATTTTCTCCTATTAAAGGAGATTGGTCTCTTAGTTTACATAATGATTCAAAATTGGGGGCATCGAAGCCCCAATTTTGACCCGCCTTTCATCCTCACCTAACATTCGTTTAGGTGGTGACTTCTCGGCGGTCTTGTTAAATCCTTCACGCGCAATGCCTTTGGTTCCTTGTGGGGCTTGATTTACAGTGTAGCCGTTACTGTTGAGTATCTGGTGATACCAATCTACGTTCTAAATTGTTTTTTCTGCCACCTCGGCGACTTCACCCTCACCAGGCGGGAAAAATTTCTTTGTTATCCAGTACGTGAAAATGTGAGAAAGTAATCCCAAAGGACCAGCAAACAAGCAAAGTGCCAACGAATGAATTGTCCAAACTCCTGTTTTCTGTCCTTCCAAATAAATATAGCGTCCGGTAAATAAATCCAAGGTCAAAAAATGAATCCAACCAGTTGCAGTCACTTTTTCATCTGCAAAAGCTTGGGCAATAACTGCTAATTCAGGGCTCGAAAAAGCTTGGGCGCTTTCTGGTGTGATACTGGTAACAAACAAATACAAATACGCTGCTGCTAAAGGTACAAAAGGAATATAGGATTCCATAACCCTTTGTGTCACTTTCCATTTTGGTAGGAAAATCATTAATGCCCAAAAGGGTAAAACAAAAAGATTAGCAACGTTGAAAATTTGAACGATAGACATAGTGTTTAAAAGTTAAGAGTTCCAGAAATTGTTAGATTTTAACTTACAAGAGTTAATTATATGAAACTTAAACCACAGATACACATTAGTTATTCATCTGTGTCCACCCCCCCTCATTCCCCCCTCAAGAGGGGGGAAGACAGAGGAAAAACTTTTATTTATTGTCCATCTGTGGTTAAAATTCAAAATCTAATTTGTTAAGCTTATCAGTTGTGACTCAATCTCAAAAGAGTTCAAATCACGACCAATGAAAACTAAACGAGTTTGCCTTGCTTCTTGTGGTTTCCAAGGGCGATCGTAAAATTGTTCAACCCGAGTTCCCACACCTTGCATCACCAAACGCATAGGTTTATTTGGAACCGCCACAAAGCCCTTGATGCGATAAATTTCTTGCTGTTGTGCTAGTGTTTGCAACTGATGCCGCAGTTTTTCTGGGTCAAAGGCACGGTCTAAAATGAGGTTAGTTGAGGTAATCTCGTCGTCGTGGTCGTGTTCTTCTTCAGTATCATGATGACTGGGACGGGTGTCTAGGTTGTCTTCGACTGCAGCTTGAAATCCTAATAGTATAGATGCGTCGAGCTTACCTTCACGACTCTCTACAATCTTCACAACCCTGGGCAACTCTTGTTTAATCAACTCCTCAACTCTTACCTTTGTCTCCCCATCAACCAAATCATTTTTATTCAACACCACCAAGTCCGCACAAGCAAGTTGGTCTTCAAACAATTCTTGCAACGGTGTTTCGTGTTCTAGACTATCATCTGCCTGCCGCTGCGCCTCCACCGCTTCTGGATCACTGGCAAACGTCCCTGCTGCGACTGCTGCACAATCTACCACAGTAATCACAGCATCCACCGTAGCAGCGTTGCGAATTTCGTGCCAGCGAAAAGCCTTCACCAGAGGTTTTGGCAACGCTAAACCAGAGGTTTCAATCAAAATGCAGTCTATGCTATCCCGGCGCTTAATCAGCTGTTGCATTGTCGGCAAAAACTCTTCTTGCACGGTGCAGCACAAGCAGCCATTAGTTAATTCAAAGATATTATCACTGCCATTACCATCTTCTGGGCAAATTTGGCAGGACTTCAACAATTCGCCATCAATACCGAGTTCTCCAAATTCATTGACTAAAACAGCAATGCGGCGTCCCTGGTTATTTTGTAGTAGGTGACGAATCAGGGTAGTTTTGCCACTACCTAAAAATCCGGTGATGATGGTAACGGGAATTTTTGTAGCCATTGTTTAATTGAAATTTTGCACAGAAGCTATGAAATGAGCCTTTTTGCATTTTCCCTGATCACCGAGTCGATTGGAAATCCAGAAGGTGTGACAAAAAGAGCTATGGTACAGAGCTAACATTTAGTCAATTAGGTGTCAGGAGTTGCTTCCAATCCATCATGGAGGTGTTTTGAAAGTAAGGTAGATAATGCCCTACAGCTTCAAGGAACAGGCAATGTCACTTTTCAATTGTACATACCCTCCTAAATAGGATACGGTACTTACTGAATATTCCAAATTTTCATACACGAAGGCACAATTGCTGTTTTATCCAAGCAGTGCTAGGAACTCATCGCGTGTAAGTTCGGCATCACGTAGTATCTTACGTAGCAATCCTTTTCCGAGAGTTTTACCAGCATGAACAGGTATTGTGACAACCCGTCCATCTTCATGTTGCATTCGCACATGGCTCCCCTTTTGTCGAACTACCTGAAAGCCTACTTTTTTGAGGGCACTAATAACTTCTTCACCTGTAAAAACTGGTAGTTTTGGTATCAAATCACTACCTTTTGAATACCTACAAACTCAGGTATCTTTTCATCACCTTCTTCTTCCAGGCAAAGTTCAATAACTTCTTTGATGTTCTCCATTAACTCATCAATAGTTTCGCCTTGGCTATAACAAGCTTTTAGCTGAGGGACTTCCCCAACGTAATATCCATCTTCATCTCTTTCAATAATGACGTAGAATTCCCGCTTAGTAACATCAGTCATGTAACGTCGAACATCCCTTGGTTATGCTTCTATGACTTGATTGTAGGCGATCGCCCTTTAGAAGCAGAGCGGTGGATGGCGCAAAGTGCAATCGCACTCTTCGCGGTTGGTTTCCTAAAAAACACTTGAACTATAAAGAGTTAATATAGAATTATTAAGGCTTGTTTACAGAATTTTCAAAACCACCCGAGTTCTGTTAAAGCATTCCAACTAGATATAAGTTCTAAAGTCCTCTCTAGATTTTATCCAAACGCGCATATGACGCTCCCAATCCGTAACGTCGCCATCATTGCCCACGTTGACCACGGCAAAACAACCCTTGTTGACGCTCTCCTGAAACAATCCGGCATCTTCCGTGAAGGAGAAGACGTTCCGGATTGCGTCATGGACTCCAACGCTCTTGAAAGGGAGCGGGGAATTACAATTCTTTCCAAAAACACTGCGGTTCGGTATGGAGAAACGCTGATCAACATTGTCGATACCCCCGGACACGCTGATTTCGGCGGTGAAGTCGAACGTGTACTCGGCATGGTTGACGGTTGCATCCTCATTGTTGATGCTAACGAAGGTCCCATGCCCCAAACACGCTTTGTTTTGAAAAAAGCCCTAGAAAAAGGACTGCGCCCGATTGTCGTCGTTAACAAAATCGACCGTCCCCAAGCAGATCCCCATGGTGCGATAGATAAAGTGTTGGATCTGTTTCTGGAACTAGGGGCAGATGATGATCAGTGTGATTTTCCGTACCTCTTTGCTTCTGGTTTAAGTGGCTATGCTAAAGAACAGTTAGAAGATGAAGCCAAGGATATGCAGCCGCTGTTTGAAGCTATCCTGCGCCATGTACCAGCACCAGTGGGTGATGCAGAGAAACCACTGCAACTACAAGTAACAACTCTGGATTATTCCGAGTATCTGGGACGGATTGTCATTGGCAAAATTCACAACGGCATTATCCGCATGGGACAGCAAGCCGCTTTGGTGAAAGAAAACGGCGAAACTGTCAAGGCAAAAATCAGCAAGTTGATGGGCTTTGAAGGGCTAAAGCGGATTGAAATCACAGAAGCATCCGCCGGCAATATTGTAGCTGTGGCAGGGTTTGCCGATGCTAACATTGGGGAAACAATTACTGACCCCAACGATCCCCAAGCATTGCCACTGATTAAGGTCGATGAACCGACATTGCAAATGACCTTCTGGGTGAATGATTCACCTTTTGCAGGTCAAGAAGGCAAGTTGGTGACATCACGCCAAGTGCGCGATCGCCTCTTCCGCGAACTAGAAACCAACGTCGCCTTACGCGTTGAAGAAACCGACTCCCCCGATAAATTCCAAGTTTCTGGACGTGGAGAACTGCACCTGGGCATCTTAATCGAAACCATGCGCCGTGAAGGTTATGAGTTTCAAGTATCTCAGCCACAGGTGATTTACCGCGAAGTCAACGGGCAACCTTGCGAACCTTACGAACTTCTGGTACTAGACATTCCTGAAGACGCTGTTGGCAGTTGTATTGAACGACTCGGGCAACGCAAAGGCGAAATGCAAGATATGCAAATGGGTGGTAACGGACGCACCCAGCTAGAGTTTGTCATTCCCGCCCGTGGATTAATCGGTTTCCGGGGTGAATTCATGCGGATGACTCGTGGTGAAGGTATCATGAACCACAGTTTCCTTGACTACCGTGCGCTCTCTGGTGATATTGAGGCTCGTAACAAAGGCGTCTTAATCTCCTTTGAGGAAGGCGTCTCCACCTTCTACGCCATGAAGAACGCGGAAGATAGAGGTGCATTCTTTATTACTCCTGGCACTAAGGTATACAAAGGCATGATTGTAGGAGAACACAATCGTCCCCAAGACTTGGAACTCAACGTCTGCAAGACAAAGCAACTCACCAACCACCGTGCATCCGGCGGTGATGAACTAGTACAGCTGCAAGCGCCAATAGACATGAGTCTAGAACGTGCTTTAGAGTACATCGGACCAGATGAATTGGTGGAAGTCACTCCCCAGTCAATTCGTCTGCGGAAGTTGGCGAAGAAGCTGGCGAAACGTTAGTTCATCATCTAGAGTCAAAAGTCAGTAGTAAAGACACAAGAGTGAAGAAAGAAGACACAATTTCTTCACTCTTCATTCTTTTGGTGGTTGACAGCTTGAGAAAACTTGTTGGTGTGACATCAATATGATTCGTGGACTCGTTTCCCGAATTTCTTACAAGTGAGAAAAAATCATTACCTTGATTCGGAGGTTTTTATTGACTTACTATTCAGTCATAAAATAGAATGTCAATATGACAGCGATATCATCGGGCAAAAAACAGTCATCACAGAACATGGCGGCTGACGCGACCTGATGTTTACGCAAAGGAGGTAAAAATGGATTTGCATCATAAAATTCAAGGAACAGGCGGAGCGATCGCCCAGTTTCTGTGCGAGTAGAAAAAATGCCGCGCACCCCAGCAGAGAATGAACGCATCCGTCGCGCCACTAAAGAGCAGATTCTCACAACGGCGATGACTCTATTTTGTGAGAAGGGCTACTATTCCACGTCGATTGAGGATGTTGCCAAACACGCGAAAATTTCCAAAGGACTGCTCTATCACTACTTCAAAGGAAAGGAGGATCTGCTCGCAGCACTGGTCGATATCCGCATCAACGATGTTTTGGTTGTGATGAATGCGGCAGCAGTAAAGGAAACGCCTGCTGAACAGATTCGGCATATTGCTGAAGGTGCACTAGAAGATGTCCGCCGCCAACCCGAAGTCTTCCGGTTTTACCTAAATCTGTTCACGCAACCGCGACTCGATCTGGTGGTGGCAAAATACAGCCAGAAGTTGATGGACGAGCAAGCCAAGCAGTTTGAAGTTCAAACTGAGATGTTCACAAAGCTTGGAGTCGCAAACCCGAAAGAGCGATCGCTTTACTTTTCCGCAACGCTCCAAGGCATCATGCTAATGTTTTCTACCTATCCAAAGAGCTTTCCGCTTGATGCGCTCAAGGCTCAAGTGATTGCAGAGTTTTGTGGTGAGGCGGATTCGTGAATGCTGACAGTATTAATGTAGGTCAGAACTCAATACTGCTCGGGTTTTGCCCAAAAAACAAAAGTGTGTAGGTTGGGTTGAGGAACTCTACCCAACATTTGGGACGCTTTGTTGGGTTTCACTTCGTTCTACCCAACCTACAAATATTCTTTAGGACTTACGCACTGTACAAATTTCTTATCTTATGCATTCACGAGAATATGTCGTTTGAGGCTTTTCTCAATCCTCCTTTAATCAATGGCGATCGCTTAAAAAGCGTCGAAAAATCGAGATTGAATGTCTGAAATCCACATAACATATTTGCCATTTTCTGTCAATGCGTAATTCCTATTCTTAACCGAGCAGTATTGGGTCAGAACTGTAATGTTGAGTCAGAGTGAGGGAACTTATGGTTTGGCAAGAGGTGATTGAAGGGGCGGATGTGTGGGTACACGAGTATGGCGTTATCGGTTACAGCCAAGTCAACGCTTTCGCCGTCCTCCTTGAGGATAAAACTTTAGCTGTCATCAGTCCACCAACAGGAATGTCTGAAGAGGACTTCGCAGCGATTGAGGAAAAGGGTCGCATTAGTGCACTTGTAGCGCCGCACTCTGGGCATGACCTTGGTCAAGCCGAGTGGCAAGCCCGCTACAGTAGTGCGAAATCCTATGCTCCAACCGCCGCATTGAGCCAACTTAACGCCCTTGGACTACGCCCCTTTGCGGGCTTGTCAAAGTTGTCTTCTACATCGAGCGTCGAGTTTCGAGAGGTTTTAGGAACAAAGAAGGGCGGAACCCTAGTGATTGTGCGTCGAGGCAGACGACCAATTGTCTACCTGGATGAATTGATTGGTAACTGGGCATCGCTACCGGAAGCATTCATAGCTAAGTTGCTGTTCTGGCTGAGTGACAGTGCACCTGGACTCAAAGTCAATCGTGTGTACTCAAAGCTGTTCTGTACCGATGTGCAGACTGTGGCTCAGACAGTGATTGATGCTCTGGACGACGATCCTGCGATCGTGCCTGCACATGGAGCACCACTTGTTGATATGGGAGATGCTGCGCGTGTGCGGACACTTGTAGAGCCATTGGCAGGATAGCAATGTGAGGATGGATTTGAAGTTCTCCGCAGGAACGAAAAGATAGTGAAGGTTATTAGCGATTTGTCCATCAAACTACTTTTGTAGTTTAGTGTAGTATAAACGAGGAAGAAGTTTCATTTTCGCTAAATTTCTCAGTAGGAGATAAAAATGAATGAAAAGATACTCAACGTGAATGGAGTCGAGATCTGCACTGAGAGTTTTGGCAACCCTCAAAACCCAACGATTCTGCTGATGATGGGGGCTACTGCCTCAATGATTTGGTGGGATGAAGAATTCTGTCACCGATTAGCCGATCAAAAACGATTTGTAATTCGCTATGACAACCGGGATACGGGTCGCTCTACGGTTTATGAACCAGGAACTTCTCAATACGTCATAGAAGACCTAGCGGATGATGCCGTTGGCATACTGGATGCTTACGGGATTAATCAAGCGCATCTGGTTGGTATGTCGTTGGGTGGCATGATTGCCCAAATTATTGCGTTGCGATACTCACAACGAGTCTTAACCCTGAGTGCGATCGCATCAAGTGTTTTTTCCGACAATCCAGATTTACCTCCAATTGATCAAAAAGTCCTTGATTATCACATCAATGCAACATCAGTTAATTGGTTAGATGAAAAAACTGCGATCAAGTATATGGTTGGAGGATGGCGTTTGCTCAATGGTACTCAACATCCTTTTGACGAACAAAGAACCTACAAACTTGCCAAAACAGAGGTCAAAAGAGCCAACAATCTACCAAGTATGTTCAATCACGCACTTCTACAGGGTGGAGAGGTTTATCTTGATCGCAGCAATGACATCAATGTTCCGACGTTAGTCATTCATGGCACAGAAGACCCTGTTTCTCCCTACCAACACGGGATTGCTCTCGCCAATGAAATCCCCAAAGCGACGTTACTGACGCTTACAGGAGCAGGACACGAAATTCACTTTGCTGAATGGGACACCATCATTGATGCGATCATCAAACACACAGGATAGTTATGTCATCTTCAAAATCAGAACTAATGGCTGCCTCAGTGTTTGTTGCTCACAAAAAGTAAAAGCGCTTTCGCCTACAGAAGAAAACCAGCAGGAACTTATCATGAAAGGAAGTTGTGCTTGTCAAGGAATTCAATACGAACTTGTTGGCGAGATTCTATTCATGAATCATTGCCACTGCTCGATTTGTCGAAAAATTCATGGTGCCGCCTTTGGAACATTTGGTCACGCCAAAGCAGAAGAATTTCGTTGGCTCAAAGGCGAAGAACTGATCGCAAGCTACGTCTCTTCTGAACACAACGTACCGGGTTTTGAGAAGAACGTGCGGAATTTTTGTCGGGTGTGTGGCTCAAATGTGCCTTCAGTGTTCCCGGCGATCGACTACGTGCGGATTCCAATGGGAACCGTGGATGATGACCCCGGTATGCGCCCTTCTGTGCATCTTTTTGTGGCATCTAAAGCCCCCTGGTCTGAAATTTGTGATCAACTGCCTCAACACGCGGAAATGCCAGAAACTTTTATGAATCAAGCAAAGCAGGCGTTGGAAGAAAATCTTAATTTGTAGGGTGGGCACCCCTTACCTTCCTCTGTCACTGGTATGCCGTGAGTGGACAGTGCCCAACGCCAGATGCTATCCTATGGCTGACGCCACGCCTTACGGCTATCGGGAAGCCTTCTGGTGGGCGTCTAAGCCTGTGAAACCCTAGTCGAGCACTGGCTCCCCTACGTTTATTCTTCACTCTTCACTCTTTTGGTGGTTGACAGTCTTCCCATTGCTCACAATTGCCAACGACGAACCCCAACGTCTCCTTTTTTCGCCATACAAACCCGACGAAACCTGGCGTGTTGACCATTTCAAGCAACCTTCTTCTGGCAGTTTCTCTTGTCCAATGCTGATTACTCGGTTCACCATTGAAGACCTCAACGGCTAAATCTGCACATTCATCAAGATACTCAGTGGTGAACGTTAGGATTTCTTCTGACATGGTTTTCGACTCTCAACAACCACTCCAAGCCGAGTTACAAAAAACAATAAGTTAAGAAATTCAAATTTCATGCATTCAAATTTCAAATAAACGCAAAGAAATAGCAACTGTATCTGATAAGGAGATTTTGCCAAGTCCACTATACTATGCTCCCCATCCAGTTTTCGCTTATTCAAAATCCAAAACCCAACATCCAAACCGCTGCAAATAGGGGGAATAATCCCTAGTTATAGCTCCCATAGGCTGCGGTACAATGCAAAGAAATGTTTAAATTATGAGTGCCGATCCCATGATTTCACCAGAAGTTAACACAAAATCCAGCGAACACAGCCTAGAGGCAATGCGGCATTTTTCCGAACAATACGCCAAGCGCACTGGAACGTACTTCTGTTCTGAACCCTCTGTGACAGCAGTTGTCATTGAAGGACTTGCCAAGCACAAAGACGAACTTGGAGCTCCTTTGTGTCCCTGTCGCCACTATGAAGACAAAGAAGCGGAAGTCAAAGCGACTTTTTGGAACTGTCCATGCGTCCCAATGCGGGAGCGCAAAGAGTGCCACTGTATGCTGTTCCTCACCTCAGACAATGATTTTGCAGGGGATCAGCAAGAAATCTCTTTAGAAACAATCAAACAAGTGCGAGATAGCATGGCATGAACGAAGGAATGCCCGATGAGTTTTGGCAAGGTGTCGAGCAGTTTAATGCTGGGCAGTACTATGCCTGTCATGACACCTTAGAGGCTTTGTGGATTGAAGCAGCAGAGCCAGAAAAAACTTTTTATCAAGGCATTCTGCAAATTGCTGTGGCGCTGTATCATCTAAGTAACCACAACTTGCGTGGTGCAATGATTTTGTTGGGTGAGGGTAGCAATCGCCTGCGACGTTACCCATCAGAATATGGCGGCATTGATGTAGACGAAGTATTAAGCCAGAGTGCGGCATTGTTGACCGCACTACAGCAAACACCAGAAAACATTGCTGCCTTTAACCTGGGTCAAGATAGAGCTTTGCCCTTGCCCAGGATTATACAAGTGAATCACGAAAAAGAGTAAAGAATTAGAAAAAATATTAAATAAATATTAAGATATTTTACATTCAAGCGAGTTGGCAGTACAAGCAAATCTGTGTGCTTTGGCAGTCAACAAAACAAGTTAGTTTCCAGACTAAGTAGCTTACTTACATTGCAAAGGACGGAACCCCACCCTTAAGCCCTCCGGTGCAAGCAGGGAGGGGAACTTTGGCGTCAGCCACTGATTGGGGTCGGGTTCTAGGGGAACTACAGGTAACATACCGGAGGTGATATGAAACCTTAAAGGTGGGGAAAGCGTCAATAGTCTTAATTTGAGCAGTTACTATCCAAACAAAAGTCCAGAAAGTATATTTTATTTGTGGTTAAAGTAGTTCAAATTGGAATAACAATCATAAATCATAAATTCTAAATTGCTATGATGCCCCACTATCAATTGCCTGAATTTCATAAGCGTCGTTTGGGCTTAGCTTTGATGCTACCAGTTGCACTTCTGGGTACAATGACATTTCCCCCCCAACTGCAAAGAGCCACTGCACAAACACCTCAAGCACCTGCTGGGCAAAATCGTCCTCTCTACATCCGTGGCAAACAGCAAGAGTATAACTCTAAAACACAAGTGGCAACTGTTCGCGGTGACGTAGAACTCTCTTATCCTGGACGAGGTATTCAGGCAACTGCTGCCCAAGCACAATACTTTACCCGCGAACGTCAGATTGTTCTCAGTGGCAATGTTTATGTTTTACAACAGGGCAGTAATAGTATAAAAGCTGACACAGTGACGTATCTGATTGACGAAGGGCGATTTGTTGCTACACCCAAATCAGGTCGTCAGGTAGAATCAATCTACATGATTCAGGACAATCAAATTAACAATCAAGCTCCTGGGTCTGCTCCTGCAACAGCGCCTTTAAAGAAAACTAACCAGTCACGATAACTGAGTCAAGGGCACCAGAAAGTGAAAATTGTCTTAGAGAATATCCACAAATCTTACGGCAAGCGACTCATTGTCAATCGCGTCAACCTTTCTGTTGCTCAAGGCGAAATCGTCGGGTTACTTGGTCCCAATGGCGCTGGTAAAACGACAACTTTTTACATTGCCACAGGGCTAGAAAAACCAGACCAGGGAAACGTTTGGTTAGACAATATGGATGTGACTCCACTGCCAATGCATAGAAGGGCGCGGCTAGGGATTGGTTATTTAGCGCAGGAAGCAAGTATTTTTCGCCAGCTCAGCGTGCGAGACAATCTTCTTTTGGTGCTAGAGCAAACTAATGTACCACGCTGGGAATGGGGACGGCGAGTGGAAAGTTTGCTACGAGAGTTTCGTTTGGAAAAGTTGGCTAATAGTAAAGGAATTCAACTTTCTGGAGGTGAAAGACGCCGAACGGAATTGGCAAGAGCCTTAGCAGCTGGAAGGGAAGGACCAAAATTTTTACTTTTGGATGAACCATTTGCTGGAGTTGACCCAATCGCAGTCTCAGAGATTCAGCAAATTGTAGCCCAACTGCGCGATCGCCATATGGGCATTTTAATTACAGATCACAACGTCCGCGAAACTCTTGCCATCACGGATCGCGGGTATATTATGCGCGAAGGGCAAATCCTTGCTTCTGGCACCTCCAGCGAGCTCTATAATAACCCGCTTGTTAGACAATACTATTTGGGCGATAAGTTCCAAGTTTAGATTAAAAATTTGAAATTAAATTTTTCAAATGTTTTTTGTTTTTTATTTTTAAATGGCTCATGACCCCTGACTAATGGCTAAATACAAGTCTTTCTACACCCTTAATTCGCTGCTGCCATTTTCGATCATGGATCGCTACCTAACGAGGGAATTGCTGCCAACATTTTTGTTTGGTGTTGGGGCTTTCGCTTCCATCGGCGTCACAATAGACGCTATGTTCGAGTTGGTGCGGAAAATTGTCGAGTCTGGGCTACCAGTAGGCATTGCCGTTCAGGTTTTTGTGTTAAGGCTGCCAGAATTTATCGTTTTAGCCTTTCCCATGTCTACCCTGCTGGCGACTTTGATGACTTACAGTCGTCTTTCAAGCGAGAGCGAACTGATCGCCCTGCGCGGCTGTGGGGTAAGTGTCTATCGCATGGTGCTAACTGCTGTGATGTTGAGTTTGGTAGTCACAGGAATGACCTTTGTGTTTAACGAACATCTTGCACCAGCTTCAAAATACCAAGCATCTCAAATTTTGGACAAAGCTTTAAAGTCAGAGCAGCCAAGTATTGTTAAGCAGCAAAATATATTCTATCCAGAATACCAAAAAGTCAAGCAGGAGGATGGTAGTAACAAAAAAATCTTGAACCGCTTGTTTTACGCCGACGAGTTTGATGGCAAGCAGATGAAAGGTTTGACGATTATAGACCGTTCAACAGAAGGTTTAAGTCAAATTATTGTCTCAGAATCAGGCGAGTGGAATCCATCTCAAAACCTCTGGGATTTTTACAACGGTACCATTTATTTAGTCGCCCCAGACCGCTCTTATCGCAACATCCTACGGTTTGAACGCCAACAAGTGAAATTGCCTCGTACAGCATTAGATTTGGCACAGAAAAGCCGAGACTATGGTGAGATGAACATTGCCCAATCGCTCGAACAATTGGAGATTGAACGCCTTGGCGGTGATGAGCCAAAAATTCGCAAACTTGAAGTTAGGATTCAACAAAAAATAGCCTTGCCGTTTGTCTGTGTCGTTTTTGGCTTGGTTGGTGCAGCAATGGGAACCATACCTCAGCGCACAGGGCGAGGCACAAGTTTTGGTATAAGTGTCATCGTTATATTTACTTACTATATACTTTATTTTATTACTGGTGCTTTAGCACAGGCGGGTATCTTTTCTACTTTTGTGGGAGCTTGGTTGCCGAATTTCTTAGGCTTAGGAATAGGTACATTCTTATTGATGCGGGTAGCACAAAGGTAAATTTTCTACTAAAATCCGCCTGCGGGTGATGACTGATAACTGTGGAGTAGGTAGGATAAAAGTAAAATTCAAGTTCGTTTGTAATATCTGCTCACGGTTTGGAGTATACCCAGTAACGGCGAAAAATTGCTTGGGGTTAATTGGGTACTCGCGAATCATAGAAAAATGAAAATTGCTATAAGTCAACGAGAAAAGCTTCATACGGAAACGACTGCTTTGAACTTTCCTCAAGTTTTGCCACTTTCTTTGTAAACCCAAACTCCATTTTGCTCATGTCACCCCGCCATTATCCTCCCGCTCACTTACGCTATCTCAAAGCTAGGTTATGGAACTTATCGCGACCTGGTTTTTGGGGAGCAGCAATTTTTTTATCGGTCGTAGGTCTGACCATTAAAGAATACTGGGCAAATCCAAGCTTTTTTACTGATTGGCAAAAAAACCAATTCGCTGCAAACCAGCCTGCCAAATCGTCTCTTTCAGAAGAAGATCGGGCAATTGCTGCGGACATTGATAGCTTACCAGTCCTGTTTAATACGGATTCGGGCAATGAAAATTCACCAGCAGCAAGAACGACCAAGCCCACGCAAAAGACTCAGGCAAAAAACAGCAGAGACATCTTATTAGAGGCTTTAAATAGCAAAAGCCAAACTTCTGCAACTGATGACAAATCAAAGGCTACCGTCAAGGAAGGTGATTCCGCATCTGCCCCAAAGCTGGAAAATCCTTTTGTTGCACAAGCAGAAAATTTATTGCAGCTAAAGAATTTTCAGAGTGGTAGCAACTCACAAGCAGTCAATGCTTTAACACCTTCGTTTGGTCAACAAGATCCAGTAAAAAATTCCTTTGGTTTGGGTACGGGATTAGCAGATACAACCAGACCTAATCAAAATATTGCCTCAGAAAGCGCTCTGCAAACGGCACTTAACCAATCGAAGAACCAGAATCAGCCAAACTTTGGCACCACATCAACTCAAAAAAATCCCTTTGAGCCATCCCAATTATCCAACCAAAACAAAAGTAGTCAGATTATTCCAAGCACTGGGTTAAGTCCAAACACAATCAATCCCAATACAGTAACAGGTTCTACGCAGTCGGGACTGATTTCTGGAACAGGTTACATACAACCGCCAGTCACCAATGGGCTGCAAAATTCTATTCCTGGAACAGGCTACTCTCAACCAGGTGCAAATAACCTGCTACCGCAAAATTCCATTCCTGGAACAGGTTACATACAGCCAAGAGTCACAAATCAACAGCAAAATTCTATTTCTGGAACAAGCTACTCTCAACCAGGTGCAAATAGCCTGCTACCGCAAAATTCCATTTCAGGTACAGGTTACCCTCAGCCGGGTTTCAATAATCTACTACCGCAAAATCCCATTTCTGGCGCAGCTTACCCTCAACCTCAACGAGGACTAAGAGGCATACCGCAAACTCCAAGTGCAGTCCCTGATCGCTCCGCTATTCTTTATGATCAAATTATGAGAAATAGGTTGAATATCACAAATAGCGGTCAGCCATTGCCTAGTGTTGCACAACCAGCATCGGTAGTCTCACCCAACACCTCTGCTACACCTAATAACATTGCTCCCTACTACACCCCCAATCAAGCTGGTGTTACTTCTAATACTCCTGTCATTCCTAATACTTATGGAAATTCAGGGTTGCAGCAATCGCCTGGTTCAGTACCACAGTCTATTTATTCATCTCCTGGTCAAATTCCAGGACAGTATACAGGTGGTGGACAGATAAATAGATACTAGTATCCTTAAGAGGTGGGGACAAATATCCATCCCCTTCTTAGAAAATAACTTGGCTCAAATCATCTACTGAGATGCTCGAACCCGGTAAACGCAGCGTCGCTCACCAGCAACGATATGCTCTGTTCTTTCAATAACCGTGTTCTGCCCTAGGACGGTCTGAAACACTTCTAGCTCCTTACGACAAAGTCCTGTACAAGCGACTGCCGCAGCACAGATAGGACAGTGATTTTCAATGAGTAGAAACGATCCATCCTCTAACGGTTGGATCTGTGCCATGTATCCTTCGTTAGTACGTTTTGCAGCTAACGCTTCTAGTCGCTGCTGGAGAGAACCGTCACTAGATACTTTCTCGCGGTACTCTGCAATTTGCTGGCGAGTTCTGATTTCTAGTAGGCGATCAAGTCCTTCTTCACCAAACGCTTCTCTCATGGAATGAAGTAGGCTCACGGTCAACTCTGCATAGCCCTCTGGAAAGAGACGATCAGCGGGTGGGGTTAATTGCCACAGCTTAGCAGGTCGCCCCATTGAGCGCTGCTCTTCTTGGTAGGTGACCAACTGTTCCTCTTGCAAGGCGTACAGGTGCTGACGCACTGCCATTGCTGTAATGTTCAAGCGGGAGGCTAAAGCCAGAGCGTCCATCGATCCCTCCTGCTTGAGCAGTTTCACAATTGCGCGTCGGGTACGGACAGTTGCTGATTTATTAACTGATTCAGTCTTCATAATCAACAAAATAAAGAAAAAGCTTTACAAAGTCAAGGACAAGTATTTATCATACTTAATAAAGATTTTTCTTTATTAAGTCGTGACAATTCAGTTGGTTAGGACATTGAATCTGTAATTAAGAGCTACAGGAATGGTTAGAAAAATTCAACGTATCAATCCAGTAGGGTTGTATGACCCATCTCCAAATGGCTACACTCATGTGGCGATCGCACCACCAGGAGCAACCATTATTTATGTTGCTGGTCAAGGTGGCGAGGACGAAAAAGGCAATCTTGTTGGTGACTTTGCTGCCCAATTGACGCAGGCTTTTGCTAATCTCCGCGTCGCTCTAACTGCCGCTGGCGCACATCCGGAACACGTGGTAAAACTTACTACGCTTGTGGTCGATCATAACGAGTCCAAATTGCAGCAATTAACGGCTGTAGTGCAGGCGATGTGGGGAGAACCAGCACCAACTCAGACGCTCATTCCGGTGCCAAGACTTGCACTTGATGGCATGTTGTTTGAAGTTGATGCTGTTGCAGTCATTGCAAATTCTTAACCATTAGGAGATTTATATGTCGTTACCCATTATCTTGCAACCAGGAGAAGGGCGAACAGTCCAAATTCGCACCAGCACTTGCACCTTCAAAGTGACAGGTAAAGATACACATAATCACTTTGGGCTATTCGAGTTTGTTATGGAGCCAGGAACCGAAGGCGCAAGTCCTCATATTCACAAGCAACTGACCGAAATATTCTATGTAGTAGAAGGCTCAATTGAATTGGTAGTGGATCAACGTAAAGTGACTGCCGCACCTGGAACTTTAATGCTTGTGCCAGAGAACACGACCCATGGCTTCTCCAATCCAGGACAAACGCGAGCAAAGCTGTTAATCATGTTCTGTCCTGCGGATTCACGGGAGCAGTATTTTGAGGGGTTAGCCGAACTGACTAAGAATGGAGGACAGCCCAGTCAAGAGGAGCTACTTGAATTGATGCAAAAGTTTGACCAATATCCAGTTCCGAACTCTGTTTAATTGATTCATGACTCACTTTTTAATCATTGGAGCCAGTCGAGGTCTCGGCTTGGGCTTCAGCATTGGTTTACCCGATCCGGGCGATACTGTGTTTCTTGTCTCCAGGACTCGCCCCCCTAGCCTTGATTGCTCAGATCAAGTTTCTAGATTTTGGATTCAGGCGGATTTGTCTGTTCCTCAAACTGCCGCAGTGAAAATATCTGAAGCGATTGGCACTCGTGCAGTTGACTTCCTGCTATACAACGCTGGAATTTGGGAGGAAAACGCTTTTGAGGCGACTTATTCTTTTGAAGAATCAACACCCCAAGAGATGGAGCAGATTATCCATGTGAATCTTTTGTCTGCTATCCTCTGTACTCATTGTTTGATTCCTAATCTGAAGCTCTCATCCAATCCACGTGTTGTTTACATCAGTTCACTTTCAGGGTTAGATAACTCAGGTGCTGCTGAAGTTGCAAACACGGCTTCCAAATTTGGATTACGAGGGGTTGTTCACGCACTACGGGAATGTCTACGTCAGCATCGCATCCCGGTTACATCTCTTAATCCGGGTAACATCGCGGCTGAAATTCCTTATGAAGCAGGTGCAGAAGAAGCGATCCAAACCTATCACGGTACGCAAATTCCGATGCAAGATTTGGTTCTCTTGTTGCGATGTTTACGTCAACTGTCTCGTGTTTCCTGTGTGAAAGAAATTGATATCCCAGCCATACCTGACTTGTATGCGTGAATGATGTGTGTGGAGATTGGATAAAGTGCGATCGCAATCTAACAGATAGAGTCTTAGCCCATCCAGTCTCAAACTGGAGAAAAGATTCCCCTGAGTCATGTGGTCGAGATGACTCAGACTGTTGCTCCTCAAACGAATACCCACTATAACCAAACGCTTTATCAATGCCTAAATGAAGGTAGTAGCTCATTATACGGAACTACGCCCACAATTGCATGAGTCACTTGTTCAGCAACTTGATGATTCCTTTTCATCAGCCAGATAAGCATATTGTTCATGAATGAGTGTTTCCTGAAAGATTTTATCCGCAAGCCAGCGCGGATCTCTTCCTCGAAATATGCCTGGTAAAGGCGTTGCCAATTCTGGGCTACTGAATCCTGATTGGTACTCATATTGATTGCTTGTGCAACATATAAACCGCTAAGAATGGCATTTGCGATCCCCTCCCCAGTCAGAGAATCTGTCAAGTTTGCAGCATCACCAATCTTGAGGATTTTTCCATTGCTAACTTTGTTCCCTTTCTTTGCAGTTGCTAGGGGGTAAACCTTGGGTTTATGCTGATCAACAATCTTGCTTAAGAGTTCCTTCGTTCTATCATTACGTTGGATGAATTGCTCAAAAAGCCGGATGATATTTGTATTCATTTTTTGGTATTCATCCATCCATATGCCTACTCCAACATTGAGTTTCACCAATCCAGTTTTTGTATCGGCTGGAAATATCCAACCGTATCCGTTAACCCCAAGAATTTTGTCAAAGTAAATTTGAGCCGTGGAAAGGTATGGCTCGAAATCTTCTGACTTAATACTCCAGTACGCTCTGATAGCGATCGCATCCACATCACCCGCACAAACGCCACGCGCGTCTATAATGTAATCAAAATCGCTGTGCAGCTCGGGATGGCGGTCAATATTGGTGATACTTTGGGTGAGAGCAATGCACCCTGCGTTTATAGCTATTTCATAAAGTAGGTTGTCAAAAGCGAACCGGGGGATGCAATATCCTTCAAGCTCAGTGTTATGCAGATTGTAACTTCCGTTCGAGACTCCGAGCAAAAGCCCATTTATAGGCGCAAACTCGGGCATCAAGCGTTTAATATCCTGCGGGTAGATCCCCATTGGGAACAACGCCTGAACCGACTTAAAACTAATTCCGTCTCCGCAGACTTTGTCTCTAGGAAAGCTCTGTTTATCTATAAGAGTCACTTGATGCCCACTTTTAGAAAGGTGATATCCTGCTGAGCATCCTGCTGGACCAGCCCCAATAACAACAATTTTAGACATAAGTAGAACTTTCTTGCGATTTTACGTAGCAATTCAGGTTAGTGCTAAAGGCAAAAAGATGGGAGAGGTACACTACAATTTTATGGTCTGACTTATCAAATAGATGCTGTTGCTATACAAACAGTTGGCATTAGCGAAGAAGAGCCATAACCCGACCATTTAAGAAAAAAAAGAACGTTGAACCGCCACCAAGGCGTATAAGATGTTTACTCATTTCTTGAACTTCCTTTTGACTTATGACTTTTTCATCTGCCAAATAAATCCCTATTAATGCTTGATTAATCATCTGATGAAAGTTTGTATGTGGTAAATGAGCTACACTTTCCTTAGCTTTTTTTACAAAATGTGTAAACCGCTTGGTCATTTCATTTCTGTTTTTATAATAAAAACAAAAATTCAAATCACCACCAAGACGGTCTTCCTCCTGATCAATCAAGTAATCAAGTAAAATATGTAACCCTTGCAACCAGGGAAAATAAGCATTTTTAATTTGCTTGATTAAGTCTTCAGTACAATTTTCATGGGAGGCATAAGCAATCAGACAGAAGATTCCCAGTGTTGAACCAGCACACGCCGAAAATTCATACCAACTCATCTCAGGAAGGTTATCCTGATGCAATTCAAACCACGCTTTTAATCGCGGAACACGCTCTTCAACCTGCACATGCTTATGTACTTGTAACTCACAATAATAGCTGGCTAATTCATAAAGAGCCGAAGATATTTTTGGATAAGCTGGAATTTTTTCTAACACATCCTGGCAAGTTTTAACCAGTTGTCTTAAATAGCCTCCATCTTCTTGATCCTGACGATAGCGATAGTAATTTACGCATTCTGCTCCTGGCGTTAAGGCATGAAACATTGATTCATGCAAAGCGCGAAAATCCTCAGGAGCAAGCGAGGTGCTTCGGTCACATAAATTATCTAAATAATCACTAATTGTTTGATAAGCAACAATAAAACGTATCAGTTCATCACTGTAGTTTTTCGCCAATAATCCATATATGGCTCCACCTTCACAGTGAAATGTTTTTGTTTCGATACTCATTAATGCTTGTTTGCGAAGTTCTAAATTTGGAATTTTATTTGCACGTTCTTTCCATTCATTTAAGTAAAAATGAACAGTTGGAAGGATATTGCGGTAAGTTCTTAACATTAATGTCCACGGGCAAGTCGGAATATTCATAAACTAAGTTGAATACTCTAATGGCTAAGTTTAACTACTGATTATTTGGTATTTGAAAATTTGCTAGTTCAGGTCTATCACCAACCTTTAAATAGTACTGGCTGAACCGTTATCGAGTGCTTTGATATTATGCCTGAATACTTTCTTTACAGCTTGTTGAGGCTGGCATTGATGAGAAAGTAGGCAATGATTTCGCGCTTGTACCAAAGCCGTTAGTACAAAAATTCGGTACACTCCCTCATTCAATTTGATTAAATGAGGAGGTAGCCTTGCCTGTTAGCTTTACCTTAGAGGCTTGATAGTACTAACGCCTCTTGCTAAAGAGGTAGCAATCGAACAAAAAAGTACGCGCTCGTCTAGAATGCAAACAGGTAGAGCTTTGTAGCCTACATTTCTTGCCTCAAGAGAGGAAGGAAAAATGAGATTGAGGTGTCGTCTGGACAATTAAGACGGCACCTCAATCCCAATAATTGCTAAATTGTTTGATCTAGCTAGAGCGCTGGTTCACTAAATTTAATCTCAAGAAACATTCAGCAGTATTGAAAGAAGTTCTGCCAAATTGTAAATAAAGTAGTCTGATTCAGCTTGCACTTTTTCTCGCACAGCGTATCGTCCAAATCCTACAAACACATTAATCACTGGTTTCATTTCTAAGTCGCTGACACCATCGCCCACTGCAAAGGTTAGCAAAGGTGAGTGTTGAGCAAGCAACTTTTTCACTATCTCAGCCTTTCCACCCGAACGTGTTGTCGGGTAGCTGCGATCAAAGTCGAGGTAACTGCCATCAGGGTTAAAGAAAAGTTCCACAGCTTCCACAAAGTCAATACCCAAGTATTTAGCTAGCGGTAAAATAGCCTGTAGATAGCCACCGCTGACGATAATCGGCACCCACCCGTCTTTTTTCAAAGCTGCGATAACTCTCTTGGCATTGGGTTCAACGGTCTTGATATATAAATCAGCAATTTTTGATACTGCCTCAATAGAAGGTTTGATCATCTCAAGACGGCTTGCAAATATGCTCTCAAGAGGTATCCTACCTTCCATAGAACTTTTGGTCATTTCTTCAATCTTTTGACTGACATCAAAATCGGCTGCTTGGGCGAGTTCGTCAATTCCTTCAATGCTGCTGAGAGTGCTATCACAATCAAAAATAATAATCTTGTTGTCAGGCATTAACAGTATCCTTTAAATTACAGGGGCTACCACCACGAAGATTTCGGTGTTTTGAGTTTCTACTATCATTGTCAAATTTAAAACAAAGCCGCACGAATAGATAAATCCTTGTCGAAGTACCTAAAAAGTCGTCAGGTTTGGTATGCTAGAAACCTGGAATAGCTTGGATTTAAAGTATGCCTGTGCCTTCCATCACCCCTCTCAGTACTGCTTTTCCCCTGACAGCCGTAGTCGGTCAAGAAGCGATTAAATTAGCCTTGCTGCTCGCAGCGGTAGACCCAGGGTTGGGAGGAGTGGCGATCGCAGGTCGTCGGGGTACGGCAAAATCTGTGATGGCGCGTGCTATCCACGCCCTACTTCCACCTATTGAAGTTGTTAAAGGTTCTATCAGCAACTGCGACCCCAACCGTCCACAAGAATGGGATGACAAACTTTTGGCACTCGTGGGGCAAGAAGAATGCCTGCCATTGGAGTCACCGGGACCAGATGCCTACCCCACAATAGAAACCGAAATCATCCCCACACCCTTTGTGCAAATTCCTTTAGGAGTGACAGAAGACCGATTGTTGGGTTCTGTCGATGTGGAACAGTCAGTTAAGCAAGGGGAAACTATCTTTCAACCAGGTTTGCTCGCCCAAGCACACCGAGGCGTTCTCTATATAGATGAAATCAATTTATTAGATGAGCAGATATCTAATCAGCTTTTAACAGTCTTATCTGAGGGACGCAACCAAATTGAACGCGAGGGCATCAGTTTTCAGCATCCCTGCAAGCCCTTATTTATCGCTACCTACAATCCAGAAGAAGGAGCATTACGGGAACACTTATTAGATAGAATTGCGATCGCCCTTTCTGCTGATGGTGTTCTAGGTTTAGATCAAAGAGTGCAAGCTGTAGAGCAAGCGATCGCCTACTCCCTATCTCCCCAAGAATTTCTCAAGCAGTACACCGAAGATACAGACGCCATCAAAACCCAAATTATCCTGGCACGGGAATGGTTAAAAGACGTTCACATCACCCATGAACAAATTTCCTACTTAGTAGAAGAAGCAATTCGAGGCGGAGTGCAAGGACACCGCGCTGAGTTATTTGCCGCACGCGTGGCACGTGTATCTGCTGCTTTGGATGGACGCACACAAGTGAATGCCGAAGATTTGCGACGTGCTGTGGAATTGGTGATAGTCCCACGGGCGACTGTCGTGCAGACACCGCCACCCGAAGAACCACCGCCACCTCCTCCACCTCCACCACAAAATCAAGAGGAACCCCAAGACGAATCGAATCAAGAACAAGAAGAACAAGAAGAACAAGAAGAAAATCAAGAACAGCCAGAACAAGAACCGCCTGGCATCCCAGAAGAGTTTATCTTTGACCCTGAGGGGGTAGTTCTTGACCCTAGCGTGCTTTATTTTGCTCAGATAGCCCAAAAACGAGGTAAGTCCGGAAGTCGCAGTATCATCTTTTCTGAAGACCGGGGGCGCTATATTAAGCCAATGTTGCCTAAGGGCAAAGTCCAACGGATTGCTGTAGATGCCACACTCAGAGCAGCCGCGCCGTATCAAAAAGCACGACGTCAAAGGTCTGAGAGTAGGGGAGACAATACACCATCATCCTCCTCATCCCCCTCATCCCCCTCATCCCCCTCATCCCCTTCATCTCAAAAAGGGCGGCGCGTATTTGTGGAACAAGGTGATATTCGAGCTAAGCGCTTGGTACGCAAAGCAGGTGCTTTAGTCGTATTTGTGGTAGATGCTTCAGGTTCAATGGCGCTCAACCGGATGCAGTCAGCTAAAGGTGCGGTAATGCAATTGCTGACAGAAGCATATCAAAACCGTGACCAAGTGGCGTTGATCCCCTTCCGAGGAGAACAGGCGGAGGTATTATTGCCTCCTACGCGTTCTATTGCTTTGGCGCGTAACCGCCTCGAAAGATTACCTTGTGGTGGTGGTTCGCCACTGGCTCATGGTTTAACCCAAGCTGTGCGCGTCGGTTCAAATGCCCAGATGAGTGGAGATATTGGACAAGTTGTGATTGTAGCGATAACCGATGGACGCGGCAATATTCCTCTATCGCGTTCTTTGGGAGAACCGCAAGAACCAGGACAAAAACCAGATATCAAAGCAGAATTGTTAGAAATTGCTGCCAGAATACGTGCTTTGGGAATGCAGTTATTAGTCATTGATACGGAAAGTAAATTCGTTTCTACTGGGTTTGCTAAGGAGTTAGCAAAGACAGCAGGAGGCAAGTATTACCATTTGCCCAAAGCTACGGATAAAGCCATTGCTGCTATGACAAAAGGAGCAATTGCTGATTTGAAATCTCGTTGATGTCAGCACCCTGATCTCCCCCATTTATCCTATTTCCCAAAAAGAACATCATGAGCTTACTGCTACACCGCTTGCGGTCTTAACATAGAGACTAAATCTTGAAGTCCCTTTTGCAAATATCGTGTCACTGTCATTGGACTTGTGCCAATTTTCTTAGCGGTATCTTTGCGAGAAAGTTCCTTCAAATACACCATTTCAACTGCCATGCGGGGCTTTTCTTCTAGCATACTTATTGCCCCTTGAAGTTGTTGCTGTTCTTCGTTTTGTTGTTGCACAGCAACAGAACGTTGACAAGGAAGTGCTTCACCTAAGGTTATTGGGCAATCAATGTTTTGGACTATGGTAGCATCCAAACTCAAAGGCATACGGTTTTGAACAGCTAATTTGGTTTCTTGCCATTCTTGCACAGATACCTTGAGAACGCTTGCAATTTCTGAATCCTTGGGAGGACGACCTAAAGTGGTTGCTAATTCTTTGCGAACTCTTTGCCCCTCATTATAGAGTTCTTGCCAACGACGAGGAATCTTTAATAGGGTACCGCGATCGCGTAAAAAGTGCAGCATTTCACCCCGAATATAGGGTATAGCAAATGAACTAAAAGCATATCCTTGTTTTGGATCAAAGCGCTCAATTGCTCTTATTAAACCAAAATAACCAATTTGCTCTAAATCTTCATATGGCTCATTGCATTGATGGCTGAATTTATGAGCCATCTTTCGTACTAAGCCAGTATGTAATTCTACAAGTTTATTACGAGTTTGTATACAAGGATTTTGATGGTATAACCGTAATAATTCCATACTATCAGATTGGATAGAAAACTGAGTTGTTGTCATATAAACTCCTTTTCTATAAAAAATGGAGTTGCCTAAACTTTATCAAAGCTGTCATTATTTTCCTTAGGAACGCTTAAGGACACAATTCGTTGTTTCACTGAACTTATAAGGATTCTTCCCCAAGGTTTCAGCATTTACACGGTTACTTTTTCTGGAGATTTTTGTTCAGTTTGAGATTATAAAATGTACATTTCAGAGTACTGAGTGCTACATAAGTAGGTAGGTTAGGAATAAACAGATCGCATAAGAACCAAAGTAATAACGCCTGAAACTCGCGCACTCTTACTAATGACTCATGACAGCCCTCTCCTGTCACCAGACGCTGCGCGCGAACACTCGTTAACTTTATTTGTGCCGACCTACTGAGTAATAACTTACGATTCAGCACTATCTTTATGGTCACTAGCTCTGGTTATCGGTAAAAATGGAAATTAACAGCAATGCTTGACTAAAAACCATTTGTAAAATATGAGCAATACCAGCAACTTCCGTGACGCATTTCGTCAGGCTAAAACTCAAGCCCTCGTAGGTCCCAATGTGATTGCCAACGCCTTGCCGTATGTAGGCGGTGGTCTGGTGCTAACGGCACTGGGAAGTTACGGCGGACTGGGTGTTCTCCGTACTAACCCCGGGCTATTCTTACCCACCTTCTTTGGTGCGATCGTCGTACAGTTGATTCTGTTCTTTGTTGCTCAGAACGTTGCTGAAAAAGGCAACAACAAAGTTGCACTGCCTCTATTGGCAACCTACAGCCTTCTCACTGGGTACACTCTCAGTGGTTTAATCTTTGTAGCACTGAAAAACCAAGGTGTAGGTATTCAAGGTATTGGGTTGGCTGCCCTCGGTTGTGGTGTTACGTTTATTGCCGCCCGTCAAATTGGCTCAAATCTCTCTGAGCAAGATGGTATGGCATTGACGAAAACGATTAATTTAGGGGTAATTGCCCTAGTTGCCGTACTCGTTGTCCAACTTTTGTTCACCGCATTTGGTGTTTACACGCCGGGTTGGATAGAAATTGCCATCTCCGGTCTGGGCGTGTTTCTCTTTGTGGGTGCATCTGTGGTTGACTTCTACATCCTGCCCCGCACCTACCGCAATGACCAATACTTGCCTGCGGCTTTATCGATGTACTTGACCTACATCAATTTGTTTGTTTTTATTTTGCGATTGCTCATTGCTCTTAACGGTCGCGATTAAGAACATTTAAGATTTTTTGGCAAGATTTTTTGGACGAAAAAATAAGCCGTGGTTTGACCTTGAAAACCACGGTTTTTTATCGTTGAACTGAAATGTTAGAGCGCAGTCCCCACCTAAAATTTTTAATTTAGGTGGG